>NZ_JBQCWZ010000571.1:0-851 GCF_051956895.1 Neisseria sp. P0021.S006 | reverse complement strand
GCGCAAACACGCAGACAGGCAGAAGCCTTTATCGGCAAACAATAAAGCTTCAATGACAGGCCGTCTGAAACGCCAACCGCTTGGCATTTAGGCAGACAAAATGGAACAACTGCCTTTATAATCGGTTTTCAGACGGCCTTATCCGTTGATTATCACATTCCACCCAGGGGATTTTTTTTGCAAACCTTTTTAGCCTTTATCGTCGCCATTCTGATTTTGGTCAGCCTGCATGAGTTCGGACACTATATTGTTGCCCGCTGGTGCGGCGTTAAAGTCGTGCGCTTTTCCGTCGGCTTCGGTAAGCCCTTTTTCACCCGAAAACGCGGCGATACCGAGTGGTGTCTTGCCCCGATTCCGCTGGGCGGTTACGTTAAAATGGTCGATACGCGCGAAGGCGAGGTGGCGGAGGCAGATTTGCCGTATGCCTTTGACAAGCAGCATCCGGCCAAGCGCATCGCCATTGTTGCCGCCGGCCCTTTGACCAATTTGATTTTGGCCGTTTTGCTTTACGGTTTGAGCTTTTCCTTCGGCGTAACCGAGTTGCGCCCCTATGTCGGCATGGTCGAGCCTGCCAGTATTGCCGCCAAAGCAGGTTTTCAGGCAGGCGATAAGATTGTATCGGTCAACGGAATCGCCGTAAAAGACTGGAGCGATGCGCAAACCGAGATGGTGTTGAACCTTGAAGCCGGTCCTGTAAAAGTCGCCGTTCAGACGGCCTCAAATGCCCAAGCCGTCCGCATAATTGATGCCGCCGGTACGCCTGAAGCAGGTAAAGTTGCGAAAAACCAAGGCAACATCGGCCTTTTGCCTTTTAGAATTACTAACCGCATCGGCAAAGTCTTGGCTGATAG
>NZ_JBQCWZ010000570.1:0-851 GCF_051956895.1 Neisseria sp. P0021.S006 | reverse complement strand
GCCTTGCAGCAGTTTTTGGGTGGTTTTGACGTCGGCGAGCATGGGTACGTTTTTCAAGCGTAAAGTGCCGGAAGTCAGCAGACCGGCACACATCAGCGGCAGGGCGGCGTTTTTTGCGCCGGATACGATGATTTCGCCGTTGAGGGGGCCGTTGGCAGAGATTTTGAGTTTGTCCACAGGATGTCTTTCGTTATTTGTCTGCACGGTTTATGCCGCACAAATGAAATGAGATGGGTAATAAACCATCAATTATAAGGGATTATGCCCTTGCTGTTAGATTTGGCAGTATTAAATTTTCACAAGGTTTGTTTAAGTTGCAAAAGGAATAAGATTTCAGGCCGTCTGAATGGTTCAGACGGCCTGTTTGCTAAGGCTTATTTTTTGGCTTTGAAGCCTAAGAGGTGTTGCGTGGTGGCCAGCCATGCGCCAAATACGCCCAGCGCGATGACGAAGCCGAATACCAACGACACTTCGCTAAATGTGAAGAAACGCCAGCCGATGTTCAGACCGTAGGGTTTGAAAATCGCGTCCACCAGCGGCCGTACTTCGGCCAGCAGCCAAGCCGACAAGCCCAAGCTGACGGCGGCGGAGAAAATACTCTGCCACATTGCCTGATAAAGGAAAGGACGGCGGATGAAGGAAGCGGGCGCCCCCAACAGCTTGGTGATTTCCAACTCTTCCTTACGGCTGAGGATTTGCAGGCGGATGGTGTTGTGTGCCACCAAGACAAAGGCCATGCCTAAAGTCAGCGAGAGAAACCACAAAATCTTGCGGATAAATTCGTTAATACGATAAAGGGTCTGTACCCATTCGGTATCCATGGTTGCCGATTCGACGCGCGGCAGTTTGGT
>NZ_JBQCWZ010000569.1:0-852 GCF_051956895.1 Neisseria sp. P0021.S006 | reverse complement strand
TGCTTTCCGCGCTTATTTCGTTGGCCGGCACTGCACACGCGCAACGCATCGTCGTGTTAACCCCCGATACGGCAGACATTGTTGCCGCGCTCGGCGCATTGGACGAGATCGTCGGCCGCGATCAGACCGTTCAAAATCCGGCGTTGAAAAACAAGCCCAGTATCGGCATTCATCGCCGCCTGACGGTTGAGCCGATTGTGGCCGCCAAACCCGACATTGCCATCGGTTCATGGATGGCGCAGCCTGCCGATATTTTTGCCCACCTGCAAAAAGCAGGCATTAAAGCCGTCAATGTTGCACCCGACGACAGCATCGCCGCCTATCCGCAAAGTATCCGCAACATCGGTCAGCTTATCGGCAAAAGCGCACAGGCGGACAAGTTGGCAAGCAAGTGGCAGGCGGATATGAAACAGCAGCCTTTCAGCGGCAAACGCTACCTCTTCAGCTACGACGGACGCATCGTATCGGGCAAGAATACGGCTGCCGACGAAATCATCCGCCGCGCCGGCGGTATCAATGCCGCAGCAGCCATTGACGGCCTCAAACCGATGACGCGTGAGGCATGGATTGCGGCCAAACCCGACATCATCATTATCGCCGACCACAACACTGCCATGATAGGCAACGTCAAAACCTTTGCCGCACGTCCCGAAATCGCTGGCTCGCCTGCCGCGAAAAACGGCAAGATTTATTTGTGGAAGGCCAACGATATGTTCCGTTACGGGCTGGATACGCCGCAAGTGATTCAGCGTTTGCACGGTTTGGCGAAATAAACGCGCCTGTTTTGAAAATCCTGCCCGATTTTTGTTTTCAGACGGCCTTGATGTGTTCCTTCTTGTTGAGGAAGCAAAA
>NZ_JBQCWZ010000568.1:0-852 GCF_051956895.1 Neisseria sp. P0021.S006 | reverse complement strand
CGCACCACGCGACCGATCGCGGCAATGCCTTTTTCCAGCGTTTCCGCATCCTGCGCAATGCTCATACGGATACACTCGTGTGCGTGCGGATAGTCTTGCCTATCAATGCCGACAAAGAAATGCTCGCCCGGAATAATCAGCGTGCCTTCAGCCTTGAGCATTTCGTACAAGGTTTGCGACGAAACAGGCAGGTTTTCAAACCAAAGCCACAAGAAAATCGCACCTTCAGGCTTATGAATTTTCAACGGATACGCACCCAACTCACGCTTGAGCAGGGAGACCGCCGTTTGCGCCTGCCGACGGTAAAACGGCTGAATCACTTGGTCGGCCAGCTGTTTCAGACGGCCGTCGTTTAACAGCGGAGCCGCAATCGCCGCGCCGAAACGCGTAGGCGACAAGTTCACAATCGCATTCAAACTGCTGACGGCTTTGACCACTTCCGGCGCGGCGACAATAATGCCGGTACGCACACCGGGCAGGCCGATTTTAGAAAGGCTGAAGCAGAGGATAATGTTTTCGTGCCAGTTGAGCGTCACATCGCTGTAAATAATATTCGGGAACGGCATTCCGTAAGCGTTGTCGATAATCAGCGGAATCCCGTGTTCCTGCGCCAAAGCTTCCAAACGCGCCATCTCGCCGTCGGTCAGCACATTACCGGTCGGGTTGGTCGGGCGCGAACAGCAAATCGCACCGATTTTGCCCTCTTTCAATTCAGGCAGGCTCTCCAGCGCGTCAAAGTCCACGCGGTATTTGAAGAAGCCCGCTTTGCCTTCGTGTTCGACATTTTCGATTTTCGGCTTCACCGAAATAAAATGCTGCCCTTCGACATGCACGTCGGCATAACCGATATAT
>NZ_JBQCWZ010000567.1:0-852 GCF_051956895.1 Neisseria sp. P0021.S006 | reverse complement strand
GTTCAAGATATCCTGACGGTTTCGTGCTTGAGCCGTAGTGTAAGGCTGGATATCCAGACAAACGAGTTTGGCTTCGGGACAACGTTGTTTCAGAATATTCCATTCTTTCATCAGACTGGTTTTGCCACCCCATCGTTGGCTGTCATCTGCCCAACTTTCGTTGTCTGATACGATGACAACCAAATCCACGTCGGCTTTTTCACGGTTCAACATGGCAAGCGGTGCGCTGCATGCTGTTCCGCCGCCGCCGACATTGGCGAGTTTTTCGGCGTTGGTCATGATGCTGTCGCGCGGGTTGAGCTTCACGTTTACCGTGATTTGCTCAAACGGTATCACGCGGGCTTGCGGATTGGTACGCAACATAGCGGCGGACACGAGCGCGGCGATGTCGATACAGCGGGTTTTGGTGGATGCACTGCCGCGATAGCCGGTAGCCGGACTGTGCATAGAGCCGGAGACGTCCGGGCAAACCACGACTTTGCCTTGGATTACCGGTACGTTTTGTACGGCGGTTTCCATCGCATCTTGCAGGGCTTCGCGGATTTCAGACGGCATTTGATTAGATGTTGCCTGATACGCGGTCAGCAACTGATAAGGCAGGACGCGGGCGCGGGCAATGGCGGTTTCGTCACGCAGTTTTTCTGCCACCATTTTGATGTTTTTGCTTTTAGCAAACACTTCGTGGCGCAGGAAAGTGTTCAGGTTTTGACGAACCTGCTGCCATGAGCCGTTATGGGCGATTTGCGCCCAGTCGCCGCTGTTCAAGTCTAAAGCAGTGAGCATTTGGAAAGGAACGTTGGGCAATTCGCCTTCTCGGCTTTGTTTGTAGTCTTCAAAGGCGCGGGTAATGGG
>NZ_JBQCWZ010000566.1:0-854 GCF_051956895.1 Neisseria sp. P0021.S006 | reverse complement strand
ATGCCGCCATGCCTAAAAGCATCAAAATCGAAATGCTTCAGGAAACCGTCCCCAACTTAGGCATCATCACTGCCTACAACGACATGGTTTCCGCACACCAGCCGTTTAAAGACTTCCCTGACCAAATCAAAGACGAAGCACAGAAAAACGGCGCAACCGCCCAAGTCGCCGGCGGCACGCCCGCCATGTGCGACGGCATCACGCAAGGTTATGCCGGTATGGAATTGTCGCTGTTCTCCCGCGACGTGATTGCCATGAGTACCGCTATCGGTCTGTCGCATCAAATGTTTGACGGCAGCCTGTTTATGGGCGTGTGCGACAAAATTGTTCCCGGCCTGATGATCGGTGCGTTGTCTTTCGGCCATATTCCAGGCATCTTCGTCCCCGCAGGCCCGATGTCCAGCGGTATCGGCAATAAAGAAAAAGCCCGTACCCGCCAGCTTTTCGCCGAAGGCAAAGTTGGCCGCGATGCCTTGCTTGAAAGCGAAATGGGCTCTTACCACAGCCCGGGTACTTGTACCTTCTACGGTACTGCCAACTCCAACCAAATGATGATGGAAATGATGGGCGTACACCTGCCTGCCGCCGCCTTCGTCCATCCTTATACCGACCTGCGCGAAGCCCTAACCCGCTACGCTGCCGGACACCTCGCACGCGGCATCAAAAACGGCACCATCAAACCATTGGGCGAAATGTTGACCGAAAAATCCTTCATCAACGCCCTGATCGGCCTGATGGCAACCGGCGGCTCGACCAACCACACCATGCACCTCGTTGCCATGGCACGTGCCGCAGGCGTGATTTTGAACTGGGACGACTTCGACGAAATTTCCTCCATCATCCCATTGCTGATC
>NZ_JBQCWZ010000565.1:0-857 GCF_051956895.1 Neisseria sp. P0021.S006 | reverse complement strand
GGGTTTTGAAGGGCCGGATATTGATGCGGAAATCATCGCGATGTCTGCCGACTTATGGGAAAAATTGGGTATTCGCGAATACCTGACTTTGGAAATCAACAGCTTGGGCAACCGTGAGGAACGTGCGGCACACCGTGCTGCATTGGTTGAATATTTGACCCGCTATGAAGCGCAACTGGACGAAGACAGCAAACGCCGTCTGAAAACCAATCCTTTACGCGTTTTGGATACGAAAAACCCTGATTTGCAGGAAATCTGCAACGCGGCGCCGCGTCTGGTAGATTACTTGGGCGAGGCTTCGCAAAACCACTATGCACGCTTCAAGGCGATGTTGGATGGTTTGGGTATTCAATATATTGAAAATCCGCGCTTGGTCCGCGGTTTGGATTATTATAATCAGACGGTTTTTGAGTGGACGACCGACAAACTCGGCGCGCAGGCGACTGTGTGCGGTGGTGGCCGTTACGACGGTTTGATTGAAGAGCTTGGCGGTAAACCTGCGCCGTCTATCGGCTTTGCGATGGGTATTGAGCGCCTGCTGCTTTTGGTGAGCGAATACGGCTCTCTGGAAGTGAACGCCGCGCCTGATGTCTATGCAATGCACCAAGGCGAAGGTGCGGACTTGCAGGTGATGAAATACGCGCAAGCCTTGCGCGCTCAAGGTTTCAATGTAATGCAGCATTCCGGCTATCAAAGCCTGAAGGCGCAAATGAAAAAAGCAGACAACAGTGGCGCACGCTTTGCCCTGATTGTAGCTCAGGATGAGCTGGTGAACGGTACGGTTACCCTGAAAGATATGCAGGGCAAACGCGAACAACAAACCGTTGCCGCCGCTGATTTGACAGACACTTTACAAC
>NZ_JBQCWZ010000564.1:0-858 GCF_051956895.1 Neisseria sp. P0021.S006 | reverse complement strand
GGTATCAGCCGGCGGTATCGGCGTATGGTGGCGCTGGGCTTTGGTCTGCATTCCTTTGGGCTATGGCGTCATTATGGTGTTTGTTAAAGCCTTAAGTTTGTTTAATTGATTGTTGAAAATTAAAGGCCGTCTGAAAGTTTCAGACGGCCTTTTCAAATGTTAAATAACTAATCTTTTGATACGCTGATGGTATGTTTGATGTGTTTTAAATTCGCGACGATGGTAAAAGTCATCATCACCAGTAATGCCCATGAACTCCATTTGCTGATGTGTACCGATGCCCACGCGCCGATTTGGTTGGGATAGCGCCAAACGCCGAATAGGGTTCCCAAATTTTCCGCCAGCCAAATGAAAAATCCGATCAGGACGAAAGCGAGCAGGAGCGGCATTTTGCGAGTGGTGTCATAGGGCGTGTATAAGACCGTTGTCCGGGCGTATAGGCCGAGAGCAAAAGCAGCGAGATACCAGCGATAGTCGCCGATATAGTGATGGGTGAAGAAATTGATATAAATCGCCAGTGCGCACAAAGTGCCCAACCAATACGGCGGATGGCTTTTGATTTTGAGGTCAAACAGCCGCCATGCTTGAATGATATAGCTGCCGACTGCGGCATACATAAAGCCTGCAAACAGCGGTACGCCGCCAATTTTGGTGTATGCCTCATCCGGATAGCTCCAAGACTGGATATCACCTGAGGTTTTGAACCATTCTAAAGCAAAGCCCACCAAGTGAAACAGCGTAATCGATTTCACTTCATCCCAAGTTTCCAGCTTGAAATACAGCATGGCTGCTTGTACGGAGATGGCAAAAATCAGCAGCAGGTCATAGCGCGAAATCCCTAACCAGCCTGTTTTTGGG
>NZ_JBQCWZ010000563.1:0-860 GCF_051956895.1 Neisseria sp. P0021.S006 | reverse complement strand
GTATAGACGGAGACAACGGCATCCAACGTCAAATCTACCAATGCCAAAAACTGCTGGGCAATCTGCAAAACATTGAGCCGCGCTTTGCCGAAAGTCTGAATATGCTGGCAAGTATTGAAGCTGAGTTGGGTGAAATCAGTGCCAATATGCGTGATGTGGCCGGTCGCAGCGACATCGATCCTAATGAATTAGCCGCACAAGAAAGCCGTATGGGCGAATTGATGAGCATGGCGCGCAAATACCGCATTGAGCCGGAAGAGTTGCCGCAAAAGTTGGCAGAAATTGACGAGCGCCTGCAAAACCTGCACGCGGCTGCCGATTTGGAAGCCTTGGAAAATACAGTCGCACGCAATCTTGCCGAATACCACGAAGCCGCGCATATTCTCTCCGCCATGCGTCATCAGGCGGCTGGTCGTTTGGGCGAAGAGACCACCGAGCATATGCAACATTTGGCCATGAAGGGCGCACGTTTTGACATCGTCTTGTTGCCGTCTTCGCCGACCGCACATGGTCTGGAGCAGGTACAATTCCAAGTGGCGGCGAATAAAGGCAATCCGTCCCGACCTTTGAATAAAGTGGCTTCCGGCGGCGAATTGGCGCGTATCAGCTTGGCTTTGCAAGTGGTTGCCAGCCAATACACGCAAGTGCCGACATTGATTTTCGACGAAGTGGATACCGGTATTGGTGGCGGCGTCGCCGAAATGGTCGGTAAAGCTTTGCGTGCCTTAGGTAAAAAACATCAAGTCTTGGCGGTAACCCATCTTCCTCAAGTCGCCTCTTGCGGTGAAAACCATTGGCAGGTCCGCAAGCATAGCGAAGGGGAGCAAACCGTCAGCGAAATCAGCGTGTTGAACCATCAT
>NZ_JBQCWZ010000562.1:0-861 GCF_051956895.1 Neisseria sp. P0021.S006 | reverse complement strand
ATGTCTCCCCGTCCAGTTACCATTACTTCCTACAATATGCACAAAGGCATGTCTGCGCTCAACCGCAAAGTGCAGGTCAACCGTATGGCTGACGCGCTGGGTGCATTGGGTTCGGATGTTTTGTTTTTACAAGAAGTCCAAGGACAACATCTCAATAGAAGCCGCCGTACCGACTTTCCCGATGCGCCGCATTACGACATCATCGGCGACAGCCTCGATTATCATCGCAGCTACGGCAAAAATGCCGTCTATCCCAAACGACACCACGGCAACGCCATTCTCAGCCGCCTACCGCTGAAAACGGAAAACAACCTCAACATCAGCGTCAACAAACTCGAACAGCGCGGCCTGTTGCATTGCGAAGTCGTGCCTGAAGGTTGGGAAGATCCGCTGGTGTGTTTGTGCGTCCACCTCAACCTGCGCGAGCCTGACCGCCTTAAACAATACCGCGCCATCAGCGACTATGTCGACCGCCATATCAACCCTGACAGCCCCTTGATTATTGCCGGCGATTTCAATGACTGGCGGCAGAAATCAGCGCGTGAGCTGGGCAGGGCATTAGATTTGAACGAAGTATTCGTCGATAATACAGGTAAACGCCCCAAAACCTTCCCTTCGCGCCTGCCTATCCTCAGCCTCGACCGCATTTACACGCGCAATCTTGATGTCATCGATTCTGAAATCCACAACAGTAAAGACTGGCAGCATTTGTCAGATCATCTGCCATTGAGTGTAACGGTTAGGCCGCATCGTAAAATGAATATGAAATCAGATAGAAAAATGTAAGGCTAAAATTTTTTAAAGCACTATTTGGAATGTATCGAAAGAAAAAGTTTTTCGCTCAGATAGTTGAGATAAAAC
>NZ_JBQCWZ010000561.1:0-861 GCF_051956895.1 Neisseria sp. P0021.S006 | reverse complement strand
GGGTGGGTTTCGGCATAAGTCAGCGACAAGGTGCTGCCCCATGAGCCGCCGAAAACCAGCCATTTTTGAATACCGCGCATTTCGCGCACTTTTTCAATATCGGCAACCAAATCCCATTTGGTATTGTCTTCGATACAGGCATAGGGTTTGGAACGTCCGCAACCGCGTTGGTCGATAATAACGATGCGGAAATGCTCTGGATTGAAAAAGCCGCGACAGGCAGGTGATGCGCCTGCTCCGGGGCCGCCATGCAGGAAAATCACGGGGTGGCCATCAGGATTGCCTGATTCTTCCCAGTAGATCTCGTGAATGTCGGATACGCGCAAAAGGCCGCTATTTCGTGGTTCTTGAATCGGATGCATGAGCTTTCTCCTTTGTCTGATGAATATGTTGATTGTAACACTTTGCCTTCTGATTTTTCAGACGGCCTACATAGGTTTGGCGCCATAAATGGCGTAAAATACCACTTTTTTGACAGGATTATTTATGTCTGACAACAAACAAACACATGCTGCACCCGAAGGACAACTTTTATTGCGTACGGTAGCCATGCCGCGTGATACCAATCCTAATCAGGATATCTTCGGCGGCTGGATTATGTCGCAAATGGATCTGGGCGGCGGTATTTTGGCGGCAGAAATCGCACAGGGACGAATTGTAACCGTGGCTGTTCAAGAAATGAATTTCATCAGACCGGTAAAGGTCGGCAACGTCGTGTGCTGCTACGGTCATTGCGTCCGAGTAGGCAATACTTCTTTGCAACTGAAAATCGAAGTGTGGGTGAAGACTTTGATGAACGATATGGTAACGGAAGACCGTCAACTGGTCACCGAAGCCGTGTTCACTTACGTCGCCATCGAT
>NZ_JBQCWZ010000560.1:0-865 GCF_051956895.1 Neisseria sp. P0021.S006 | reverse complement strand
ATCGGATTCGGTAATGACCGCGATGTTTTGATCTTCTAATTTAAACCCGTAAGCCAACGGCGCCACTGTAATCATCAGCGGCTCATGCGCCGACAAAAAGCCCTGCCAGTCGGACACGCTTTTGGCTTTCAAACCGTTTTGCTGCAAGAAACCGAGCATGGTTTCGCGCCGTCCCAAACTTTCGGCGCAAAGCAAAATTCGTCCGTCAAAGGCCGTCTGAAAATCTTTCAATGCCTGCAACGGTTCATCTGCTTGACGGTTGACGGCCACGTTTGGCAACGTATGTTCATCACCAAAAATATCCGGCAATACCTGACCATAGTTTTTCAGACGGCCTGCGAATACATCGGCAGAGAGATACAAATGCTGTGGAAGCAAAGGCGGATAAGTTTCGTCGCCCTGCGCCATGGCATAACGCGATTTGACGTCGGTCCAAAAACGGTTTGCCTCGGCATGAACGTCGCCCAAAGAGACAAACAGCGCATCTTCGCCGATGTAATCAAACAGCGTTTCCAACTCGTTTTCAAAAAACAGCGGCAGGTAATATTCCACGCCCGCACCGAAATGGCCGTCACTGACGGCTTTGTACACAGCGGCATCGTTCGGATTGCCATCGACTTCCTCGCGGAAGCGGCTGCGGAAGATTTTTTGCGCCTCGCTGTCGGTGGGGAACTCGTGCGCCGGCAGCAGGCGGATTTCGGAAACGGGAGAAATGGTGCGTTGCGTTTCGGTATCGAAGGTTTTGATGCTGTCGATTTCATCGTCGAACAAATCGATGCGGTACGGCATTTCGCTGCCCATCGGGAACAAATCGACTATACCGCCGCGCACGGCAAACTCGCCTGCCGCAACAACGTGGGAAACA
>NZ_JBQCWZ010000559.1:0-869 GCF_051956895.1 Neisseria sp. P0021.S006 | reverse complement strand
GGTATTCTTGGGTCGCAGCGTAACCCGTTCTCAAAATATTTCCGAGAAAACCCAACAAGATATCGATGCGGAAATCCGCCGTATTTTGGATGAGCAATACCAAGTGGCTTACAAAATCTTGGATGAAAATCGTGATAAGATGGAAACCATGTGCAAAGCACTTATGGATTGGGAAACCATCGATCGAGACCAAGTTTTGGAAATTATGGCCGGTAAACAGCCTAGTCCGCCTAAAGATTATAGCCACAATGTCCGCGATGACAAAGTGGAAGAGTATGAAGCGCCTATTGCTGAAGCTGCTGAAGCTGTTGAGCAAAATGAGGTTCAGAATACTGAGTCAGTAGAAACAGACAAAACAGATAAATCTGTATAAGGTTTGAAACAGAAAACGGTAGCTTTTAAGCTACCGTTTTTATTTTGAAGATAAGCTAAAGGCCGTCTGAAAATTTTCAGACGACCTGATTTTATTGAGTCAATTACAAAACAGCTAAAGCTGCTTCGTAGTCAGGCTCGTTCGCAATTTCAGAAACCAACTCAGCGTGGAGAACTTGGTTTTGATCATTTAAAACCACCACTGCGCGGGCAGTCAGGCCGCGTAATGGGCTTTCTGTCAGTGTTACTCCGTAATCGTTAGAAAAGCTGCTGCGGAATGTGGAAAGTGTCACTACATTTTCTAAACCTTCTGCACCGCAGAAACGGGCTTGTGCAAACGGGAAATCGTCAGAAATGCACAAGACGACGGTATTTTCTAACGAAGAGGCACGTTTGTTGAAAGTGCGGACGGACTGGGCGCATACACCTGTGGCAATGCTAGGGAAAATATTCAGCACTTTGCGTTTGCCTGCATAGTCAGCCAATGATTTCTCAGA
>NZ_JBQCWZ010000558.1:0-870 GCF_051956895.1 Neisseria sp. P0021.S006 | reverse complement strand
ATCCAATGGCTGGGCAGGAAGCCCGACCGACTGGACGGCGAACGGGAATGCTCCGGAAATACATCCATCTACGCCCATCTAGGTGCAGGTTTCGGTTTCACCAAAACCACGGCTTTAAACGCATCCGCACGTTTCAACGTTTCAGGGCAAACCAGTTCCGAACTGAAATTGGGCGTACAGCATACATTTTAAGCAGTTTTTGATTTTCCAACGTTGTAATCCAAAGGAGTTGTTATGAGAAAACAAATTACCGCAGCCATGATGATTCTAACGATGATTGCCGCTCCGGCGATGGCAAACAGCATGGAAAATCAGGTATTTGAAAACCAAGTGTTCCACACGCAGGCAGATGCGCCGATGTAGTTGGCGGAACTATCGCCGCAGGAAATGAAAGACACTGAGGGGGCTGTTGCTCCTTGGGTAGCCGGTGGTATCGTAGGAGGCATATGGGGAGGTGCCGGCTATATGCATGGGGCGTCTATCAAGGTCATTACAAATGGGACAATGCCAAATTTGCAGATAACGTAGCAACAGGTGCTGTCATTGACGCATCATTTGGTACTGCGGGGGCAATTGCCAGTGGAGGAGTCAAATTTATTCCCAGCCTGACAAATGCAGGAGCAAACATATGGAGAGTAAATAGCACACTTGCCAACAATGGTGCAAATCGCGTATGGCGTAGATAAATCATAACAAGCAGGTAATGAATTAAAGACATTACCTGTTTTTACAGAAATTTTTAAAATGGATGATTTGATTGCAGCTTTTTTAGGCTCTTTATCAGGTAAATATAGCGAAGGGAAAATAAGCAGATTAAAAATATCTCTAACGGCAGGAAGTATTTTCTTTGCAGTATTCTTTATTCATGAC
>NZ_JBQCWZ010000557.1:0-871 GCF_051956895.1 Neisseria sp. P0021.S006 | reverse complement strand
GTTTTGTGGGAATATCTGTTCTTCATTGATATCGAAGGCCATCAAGGCGATGAAAGTGTCCAAAAAGCCTTGCAGCTTTTGGGTGAACGCGCTTCCTTCGTGAAAGTTGTCGGCTCTTATCCGACCGTTGTTTTGTAAGGATTATTGGGTATCAAAGGCCGTCTGAAAAGTTTTCAGACGGCCTAAATTATGTTCTCAATAGTTGCCATTTATGCAACATCATTGGCAGATTGATGTCAGTAAGTTTGCATGATTGGAAATGAACCTTCTATAATCCGAACGTTTTTAATATTTTCATGCAAAGAAAGGAGCAAGCCATGACACGCAATACTTCAATCCGCTCAATCACATTCTTTGCAGCCCAAGCGTAGGTCTGACTTTCGGATAACGCTTTTCGCATTCCATGTCGCCCGCTTCGGGCTGCTTTCCCTACGATTATCGGCTAGAAACCAGGCCGTCTGAACATTTAGCAGACGGTAGATACCTATTGTCATCTGTTGACGGTTTCTATCCGTTTAAAAGAAAGCATAAACACATGGGCAATTATTCCCATCATATTCAAATTATTGCCGATTCAAATACATGGATTGAAGGCAACGCTGTCGCACAGCTTGAAACCACCGCCCGATTACCGCATATGTTGCGCGTTGCCGGAATGCCGGATTTACACGCAGGGCGCGGTTATCCGGTTGGCGCGGCATTTTTCAGCGACCGTCATTTTTATCCTGCCCTGATTGGAAACGACATCGGTTGCGGCATGGCGTTTTGGCAGACCGATTTACGCGCGGCCAAACTCAAACCTGCCAAACTCGCCAAACAGCTTGGCAATATCGATACGCCGCTAGATAAAGACGAACAGGTCGATTTATTA
>NZ_JBQCWZ010000556.1:0-872 GCF_051956895.1 Neisseria sp. P0021.S006 | reverse complement strand
CAAACGCCAACAAAATCAACCCAGATAAAAAAGACCCCAACCAACCAACCAACACCAACAGAGACAACAAAAACGCAACAACACCACACAACACCACAACCACCAACACACCAAACACACCAAAGCCAAACAGCAAGACAGCAACACAACCCCACACAACACAAACTAAAAAAAACCCAGCACGAAAACAAAACACAACCACACCCCACCAACCAAAAACACACCAAAAAAACCCACCCAAGCCAACAACAACCAAACCACCGAAAAACACAAAAACCACACCCCCGCCACCATACCCCACCACAGCCCAACCCGCACCAACCACCAACCACCCCCGCCCAAAACAAACACACCCCCACACAACACAAAAAACACACCACACAACAACCAACACAACCACAACCCACCACACACCAACCCAACCCAAACAAACCAACACCCCACAACACCACCACCCCAAAACCAACAAAACAACCCACAAACCAAACAAAAACAACCACCACAACCACACCACCCACACCAAACACAACAAAACAACCAAACAACCAAAAAAACACAACAACCAACACACCAACCACCCACAAAAACACACCCCAAAACCACCCAAAAAACCCAAACACAACACCACAACCCCAACAACAACCCCCCCACCTCCACCACCAACCCCCACCCCCCAAACCCCCACACCCCTACCCACACAAACAGCAACACCAACCAGACTGACTCCTCCATCCCCCCGAAACAAAAACCCAACGCCAACAACCAACGCAGCTCCACTGACATCTTTGCGCCAAATCACTTTGGCTGCGCCGAACCCTAAACATCCGACACAGACACCATATTCCCCAACCCCCCCTCACCAACCACGAAAC
>NZ_JBQCWZ010000555.1:0-872 GCF_051956895.1 Neisseria sp. P0021.S006 | reverse complement strand
GCAGTACCTTCCAGCCGTTGATGACGCTTTATTTGACCGACAACGCCACACCCGAACTCGTGCGCGAAGCCAAGGCTGCCGGTATCGTGGCTTTCAAACTCTATCCTGCGGGCGCGACCACCAACTCCGATTCCGGCGTGACCGACTTGTTCAAACTCATCCCCGTGTTGGAAGAAATGGCGAAACAGGGCATTTTGTTCTTGGTTCACGGCGAAGTGACCGATCCTGAAATCGATATTTTCGACCGCGAGGCCGCCTTTATCGAGCGCGTGATGAAACCGGTTTTGGCGCAAGTGCCGAATCTTAAAGTCGTGTTCGAACACATCACCACTGCCGAGGCCGCCCGACTGGTATTGGAAGCCAGCGATAATGTGGCTGCGTCCGTGACGCCGCAACACTTGCTGCTCAACCGCAACGACCTTTTGGTCGGCGGCGTGCGTCCTCATCATTTCTGCCTGCCTGTACTCAAACGTGAAACCCACCGTCAGGCTTTGGTTGCCGCCGTTACCGGCGATAAGGCGCACAAATTCTTCCTCGGCACAGACTCTGCGCCACATGCCAAAACTGCCAAAGAAAATGCTTGCGGTTGTGCCGGTATGTTCAGCGCGATGACCGCCATCGAGCTTTATGCCGAAGTGTTTGAGAAAGCAGGCGCGTTGGATAAACTGGAAGCCTTTGCTTCTAAAAATGGCCCGCGTTTCTACGGTCTGCCTGAAAATTCTGATACCATCACACTGGTCAAACAAACGCAAACCGTACCTGCCAGCGTACCTTACGGCGATGGCGAACTTGTACCGATGAGGGCCGGCGGTGAGATTGAATGGACGGTGCAATATTAAATTTGCCGTCAATAAGGCATAAAAAGAAACAAC
>NZ_JBQCWZ010000554.1:0-872 GCF_051956895.1 Neisseria sp. P0021.S006 | reverse complement strand
AAACACTATGGCAGGTGAAACTATGACCGCTGCCGACTACATCAAGCACCACTTGCAAAGCTTGACCAGTATGTCGGATGTTACTCGGGGTCAAGGACTGAAAAACATCGCTGATTTTTCGTTCATTAACCTTGATGCAATCTTTTTTGCCGTTCTGTTGGGCGTAATCGGCAGCTTCCTTTTGTGGCGTGGGGCCAAAAAAGCAACTGCTGGCGTACCTGGTCGTTTTCAAGCGGCTGTTGAAATTCTGTTCGAATTCGTGGATAACATGTGTAAGAGCATTATCCATAACGAACAATCGCGTAAAGCTGTTGCGCCTTTAGGCTTGACTCTGTTTGTCTGGATTTTCCTGATGAACGCCATGGATATGTTGCCGGTTGATTTGCTGCCAATGGTATGGCAAGGCGTTACCGGTAATCATCACGCACTGTTGCGTGTCGTACCGACTGCTGACTTGAATACCACTTTGGCTTTGGCAATTGGCGTATTGTTGGTATGTATTTATTACAATATCAAAATCAAAGGCTTTGGCGGTTGGATTCACGAATTGTTCAGCGCGCCTTTCGGTCCGATGCTCGCTCCGGCCAACTTCCTGCTCAACTTGGTAGAGTTTTTGTCCAAAACCGTATCCCACGGTATGCGGTTGTTTGGTAATATGTATGCCGGTGAGCTGGTGTTCCTGCTGATTGCTTTGTTGGGTGGTGCGTGGGCATCAACTGGCAGCATCGAAACTTTAGATCCAATTTTATTTGTGTTCCACCTGATTGCCGGTTTGGCTTGGGCGATTTTCCACATTTTGGTTATCACCTTGCAGGCATTTATTTTCATGGCGTTGGCGTTCGTATATATCGGACAAGCGCATGATGCACACT
>NZ_JBQCWZ010000553.1:0-874 GCF_051956895.1 Neisseria sp. P0021.S006 | reverse complement strand
TATAGAAAGTGTACTGCAATTATCATTTAGCCTTACGGTACATAAGCTTACTGTCGGTGTAAATTTTGCCGATATTCTTTTTATTGTGCTGGCAAGACGCAATTATCGTCATTTAAAAATGGTTTCCCAAAATACGGATAAAAATGTGGAGCCGTTAGAACAAGGACAAGAAACACAACCATGAAATCACTAGACCTAAATTTCATCTGCCAAACTCTCGGCCTTCCGATGCCGTCTGAAAATCAACCCGTTTCGCGTATTGTTACAGACAGCCGCGATATTCAGGACGGCGACGTATTTTTCGCGCTTGCCGGTGAACGCTTTGACGCGCATGACTTTGTTGAAGATGTGTTGGCAGCGGGGGCAACGGCAGTTGTGGTTTCGCGCGAAGATTGTGCGGCTTTGAAAGGCGCGTTGAAGGTTGACGATACGCTTGTGGCTTTGCAAAAACTGGCGAAGGCGTGGCGTGAAAATGTGAATCCGTTTGTCTTCGGCATTACCGGCTCTTCCGGCAAAACAACGGTTAAAGAGATGTTGGCCGGCGTATTGCGTCATCGATTCGGTGATGAAGCTGTGTTGGCGACTGCCGGCAATTTCAACAACCATATCGGCTTGCCGCTGACTTTGTTGAAACTGAACGAAAAACATCGCTATGCCGTCATCGAGATGGGTATGAACCATTTTGGCGAATTGTCTTTGCTGACCCGAATTGCCAGTCCGAATGTTGCTTTGGTCAATAACGCTTTGCGCGCGCATGTCGGTTGCGGTTTTGATGGCGTCGGCGATATTGCCAAAGCCAAAAGTGAAATCTACGAAGGTTTGCTTTCAGCCGGCATTGCGCTGATTCCGTGCGAAGATGCCAATATCTGTCTAT
>NZ_JBQCWZ010000552.1:0-874 GCF_051956895.1 Neisseria sp. P0021.S006 | reverse complement strand
GCCGACTTTGACTTGGGTCAATAGTTATTCGGCTTCATCAGGGATTTATAGAACTATGCAGATTAAGGGTGCGTTATGGCCACACACAATGCAACACATCAAATGAAAACCTTGTGTTCCACATGTTCTTTACGCGAGCTGTGTTTGCCTGTCGGACTGATGCCTAACGAATTTTCACAATTGGACGCGGTTATTCGTCAAAGCCGCCGTCTGAAAAAAGGTGAATACCTGTTCCGTGCCGGCGAGCCGTTTACCTCTTTGTTTGCCATCCGTGCGGGCTTCTTTAAGACAACAGTCGCCAGCCAAGATGGACGAGATCAGGTAACCGGCTTTTTTATGTCGGGCGAGCTGATCGGTATGGATGGGATTTGTTCCCATATTCACAGCTGTGATGCTGTGGCTTTGGAAGACAGCGAGGTATGTGAGCTTCCGTTTACACATATTGAAGAACTCGGTCAGGATATTCCCAGCCTCCGCTCCCACTTTTTCCGCTTGATGAGCCGCGAAATTGTCCGAGATCAGGGCGTTATGCTGCTTTTGGGCAATATGCGCGCTGAAGAGCGATTGGCAGCATTCTTACTTAACCTGTCTCAGCGTCTCTATTCACGAGGATTCGCCGCCAATGATTTTATCTTGCGGATGTCGCGTGAGGAAATCGGCAGCTATTTGGGGCTGAAACTGGAAACAGTCAGCCGCACCTTGTCTAAATTCCATCATGAAGGCTTGATTTCGGTTGAACACAAGCACATCAAAATCTTAGATGCGACAACCTTGAAGAAAATGGTTTCCGGTTGTTCGCACGCTATCTGAATCTTAGGCCGTCTGAAATATTTCAGACGGCCTTTTTAACAAGAATTAAAGAATAATTGTTAAG
>NZ_JBQCWZ010000551.1:0-875 GCF_051956895.1 Neisseria sp. P0021.S006 | reverse complement strand
GTATTTTTGCTGCTCGCGTTTGAGGGCGGCGGCGATGACGGCTTTTTCGACAGGGTCGGTGTAGTATACGCCGCTGCGGTATTGCGTGCCGCTGTCGTTGCCCTGTTTGTTGCGGCTGGTCGGGTCAACGACGCGGAAGAAATATTGCAGGATGTCGTCTAGGCTGAGTTTGTCGGCATCGTAGGTGACCTTGACGGTTTCGGCATGGCCTGTATCGCGGTAGGAAACGTCTTCGTAGCTTGGGTTTTCCGTTTTGCCGTTGGCGTAGCCGGATACGGCGTCAACCACACCGTCTATGCGTTGGAAATAGGCTTCCAAGCCCCAGAAGCAGCCGCCGGCGAGGTAGATGGTGCGCGTATTCATGATTGCTGAATCCTTTTTCTGTGTGTCGGGTTTGTAGAACGAATTTTTCAGACGGCCTATATCGGCATTCGGGTCGCGGATTAACGCCAATGCCTGCGCTTCGTTGATGCTGCCTTTGACGATGCGCTGCACGTCGCCGTCTTTGCCGATTAATGCCCACGAAGGGTAAACACTGATATTCAGGCTTTGGGCGATGGTGCCGCCGTTGTCGGTCACGACGGGCAGCTTAGGATAGTTCAAACCGGCATACCATTTTTGAAAGTCGCCGTCTTTTTTCTCGTGTAGAAAACCGGGCGAGGCAACGGTAATCAGATTGGCAGAACTGAATTTTGCATCTTGCGCCCATTTTTCGGTTTGCCCCAGTTCGGACAAACACAAAGGACACCAACTTGCCCAAAATTTAATCAGGGTCGGTTTGTCTTTTTTCAGGAAAACACTGGCAGGGCGGTTATCAGGAGTTTTCAAGGAGGACAATGCCTGCGGTACGGTTGCGGCTTCGGTATCCATTATTT
>NZ_JBQCWZ010000550.1:0-875 GCF_051956895.1 Neisseria sp. P0021.S006 | reverse complement strand
TTGTCGTACATGGACGGGGTTCGTTGGGGGGAAAGGGGGTATTGTAGCGGAAAATAATGAATTAGGCCGTCTGAAAGAGGGTGTTTCAGACGGCCTTAAGGGAATTTAACCTTTAAATACGGGAACAAGCTCCATTTGGCTCAATATTTGGGCGGCAATGTTGATGACGCCGAAGAGGAAGACCCAAACCATCAGCCAGAATCCGCCGTAAACTTGGTAGTTTTTGCCGGCGCCGAATTTTTTGCGCGAGTGGTAGAGCAGCATGGCCGGGATGATGCCGGTCCAGATGGTGGCGGCCAGGCCGACGTAGCCGATGGCAGTAACGAAGCCGGTGGGGAAGAGCAGGCAGGAAATCAGGGGCGGCAGGAAGGTCAGCGCGGCGGTTTTGGTGCGGCCAGAGATGCTGTCGTTCCATTTGAAGATGTCGGCGATGTAGTCGAACAGGCCGAGCGTTACGCCGAGGAAGGAGGTGGCAATCGCCATGTAGGAGAACAGGGTCAACACTTTGTCCATATTGCCGGTTTGGGCAAACTTGGACAGCGTTTCGATCAGGATGGAAACTTGTCCTTCTGCGGCGATAACCGGTGCGAACTCGCTGCGCGGCAGGTTGCCTTGGATGGCGATTTGCCAGAGGACGTAAATTACCAAGGCAATCAGCGTACCTGCCCACAGGGATTTGGCCACTTTGGGCGCGTCGCCTTTAAAGTATTTGAGCAGGCTGGAGACGTTGCCGTGGAAACCGAATGACGCAAGGCAGACGGGCAGGGGGGTGGAGGAATACAGCCAGGGGTGGGTGCCGGCCGGGGATTGGGTGTCAAACAGAACAAACATTTTGGCATCGGCACTCCGGCGAACGGTTGCCCCCATAAAAGTCA
>NZ_JBQCWZ010000549.1:0-876 GCF_051956895.1 Neisseria sp. P0021.S006 | reverse complement strand
CTTTTATATGAATATTTTTACTATTGTCGCGCAAACCGTTAGCCAAGGCAAGTTTGTGCAGACAGGGTCTGCCAGCTTACATGGAGGGCATGGCAGAAATTTCAAGCACCAGTATGTCAGATTTAGATACTTCTGCCAAACCATTCGACACGGCCGATGATGGCAACGTCGTCGGTCGGATTTTTAAAGTCGATTTCAAAAGTAGGGTAGGCTTCGTTGGCAGAAATGACGTTGACGATGCCGCCGGGTATCAATTGCAGGCGTTTGACCAAAAGGTTTTCGTTGAGGCGTAAAACATAGAGGCCGTCGCGCGGCGTGGTTTGTCCGTGATTGATGAGGATGGTGTCGCCATCATTCAGCACGCCTTCCATCGAGTCGCCTTTGACTGAGATAACGGAAAGGTTTTTGATGTCGCGCGTTACATAATTTTCAATCCAATAACGTCGGAACGCCATGGCGAACATGGGCTGTTCGTCGCCGACGAGCTGACCGTGTCCGGCCGCGGCCTGGATGTCGTAACGTGGCACAAAGACAAATTCGTCTATATCGACTGGGTTGCCCAGTGTGTCGGTTGCCGTGGCTTTTGGGGCTTCGGAATCGGGGAAGGGGGAACCTTCGCCTGTCAAAAGCCAGTCTATGCTACAGCCTTTAAGTTGTTTGATTTTTTTTAGCGTTTCCGATTTCGGCAGGCCGCCTTCGTTCCAGATACGGCTGAATCCGGCGATGGTCATATCAATATCGGCGGCAATTTTGGCTTGGCGGGCTTCATCTTTCCATAAGAAAGCCAGGCGGTCTTTAAAGGTATCCATGTTTATGCCTTTATGGAGGTATGTTTTTTATATGGTTTGGACGATTTGAGTGTATTTTACCTTAGTT
>NZ_JBQCWZ010000548.1:0-876 GCF_051956895.1 Neisseria sp. P0021.S006 | reverse complement strand
GAGTATATTGAAAGATGGCATTTAATAATTCAGATTTAAATTTCTCACTTTTTTCCATATTTGCCAAATTCCTTAATAACTTTATCTTCAGCAAGACGTAGCCCGCATTAAACCTATGCAGGTAAGGTGTGTGCGGTACGCACGCGGGCTTTGAGTGTGATAAAAAAGATCGTCTGAAAAAAGTTTCCGGCTTTCAGACGACCTTTTGTCAAATATTATCGGCAGCGGCTCAATGCCAACCTTAGACCTGCTCCGATTTCTTCAGGGCTGTTATCCAATGATAAAATTACATTATCTGCATCAATGGCATCCCACGCTTCCAGCTTGACATGGCGGCTCGGGCTGATTTTCAGGCAGCCGTTGTGCAGCCAAATATCCACGCTCATCATGTTTTTGAATAGGGCGCGTCTGGTTTTATAGCCCAAGTTCCCGCATAGGTTGGCAACCCAATCCTCATAGCGTTGCCGAAATTTTTCGGTATCAAAAAAATCTTGGTCTTCTGGACTGTCATAAACGAAAGTCCTGCTGTTTGTCAACGCTTGCAAGACCGTCGTGCCTAAAGTTCCATTGTCGGTATCCAATGGCAGGATATGGGGGGGATATAGGTGGTCTGGAGCATATCGCCCAAATCCTGACCATGTTTGAATAATCAAGGCTCTTTCGTTTGCCTTATAGCCGGCCCAATAATCTTGTTCTTGATTGAAAGTCATTTATTCGATCTCCGTAATTTTGACTGTAATGTTTTGACTTTTGCCATACTCTACCACACGTTGCAACTGCAATCTTTGCTCCTTATTAGTTTGTGCGGGTATGGCCAGATGGATTTCGCGCTGTTTGATCATGTCGGCCCTTAATGTCATACCCGAAAGGCTATGA
>NZ_JBQCWZ010000547.1:0-882 GCF_051956895.1 Neisseria sp. P0021.S006 | reverse complement strand
GACCACTTCAGGCGAACTGGTTCAACGCTTTGCCCACCCTAGCTTTGAAGTCGAACGTGAATACGCAGTGCGCGTATTGGGCGAGCTGACCACCGAACAAATGCGCGTCCTGACCGAAGAAGGCGTCATGCTCGAAGACGGTTTGGCAAAAGTCGAACGCATCTACGAACAAGGCGGCGAAGGCGCAAACAAATGGTACAACGTCGTCATCAAAGAAGGTCGCAACCGCGAAGTACGCCGTATTTTTGAAAGCCAAGGCCTGACCGTCAGCCGCCTCGTCCGCGTAGGTTTCGGCCCCATCGGTCTGCCAAACCGCCTCAAACGCGGCCAGTTCTACGAACTCAATCCGGCAGAAGTCGCCAACATTATCAAATGGGCGGATATGCTGCTGCCTGGTGAACGTCGCCGGAAGAAAAGTTAATGTAAGATAAATCGGAGCTGAGGCCTTTACAAAATCGTCTCAGCCCGACAAAATCTTGCCTAAGTCATAAAAATAGTGGGTATTGAAAGGATTTTCCTTATCCAACACATTCATCGGGCTACCATGCCCGACAAACAATACAGGCATTTTTTTCATCACTGCCTCCTTAATATTTGATGAGGCGGATTGTACGGATAAATGATTAAGCAATAAATCTCAATTTACGAACAGCATATTTTCCAAATAGGAAATAATGGGATATTCTTTGGCTTGCTGCAAAGTTAAAAAGAGGTCCGAAGATTCGGATTTCAATAGCAATACCTAAGTCAATCTAGTAAATCTGCCTAGAAGCACTTAATTCTATGACTGATAACTCAACGCCAGAATATTATTTTTTAATAGCAAATTATAAAAAAATGTCGTCTGAAAAATAAACTTGGTTTTCAGACGACCTTTTTATC
>NZ_JBQCWZ010000546.1:0-882 GCF_051956895.1 Neisseria sp. P0021.S006 | reverse complement strand
GTAAAACCAAGTAGCTGGGTTTGACACCGTTTAAAAGGGGTAGGGGATTGGTACGTTTTTTCATGCGGCGGATTGTACTCGGTTTTTAGGATTTTTTCAGACGGCCTTGTTTATATGGAAAATAAACTTCTAATAACGGATATGTATTGATGCAGGTTTTGTGTTTAAATAGCCTCTATAAATGGAATCAGATAAACTGGTTTTGTTTGAACTTGCTTTTATGGCATGAATTAAAGAAATGATAAAGAAGCAATATTTGAGAAAAGGAGAATATTATGCAGAGAAAAATCGGCATAATCATCATGTTATCCGCGTTTTCCGTATCCGCTATGGCGGGAGGGGAAGTTCGGCTTGGCAAGAGTAAGGCATACGATAATGAGTATGAACTTGTGGCAGAGCATGAAGTCAATGAAGAAGTTTCACAATTAAATCAAGACGAGTATGCCGCACATCCAATACGCAACGATAGCGGCGTCATGCAGTCAGGAAAAGTGGCTTCAGACAGACAAGCCGTTTCCCAATACGGAAAACCTAATTTGCCGCCTGTCCGCTTAAATCCGCATCCTTCACGACCTTGATTTCAAAATCAAAGGGCTGCTCCATTTGTTTGGGCAGCCCTTTTGTTTTGTCGGCTCACTCACATTTTTGTTTGCGCAAAACAAGTTTGTAATCGGTTTTGATGCCGGTTTGATCGCCAATCATCTTAAAATCATCTATCAAACAACGGTTTTCTGTACATTTCAACGTGAAATCTGCACCGACCCTATGGCCGTCAAATTGTTTAAATGTTGCCCGGACGGTATGGGGAGAAGTGACCTTGACTTGCAAAGTTTTATGGAAGTTGTCAGGATGATCCTGACCAAAACCCAAGTAGTAATGTAT
>NZ_JBQCWZ010000545.1:0-883 GCF_051956895.1 Neisseria sp. P0021.S006 | reverse complement strand
CGCCTTGATAACTATCTGATAAAAATCCTCAAAGGCGTCCAGAAAAGCCATATCCACCGCATTATCCGCGCCGGCGAAGTGCGACTGAACAAAAAACGCTGCAAACCCGACAACCGCATTCAGGCAGGCGATACCGTCCGCATTCCGCCGATACGCATCGCCGAAAAACAAAGGCCGTCTGAAAGCCAGGCCGCGCCAGCACGCGAGTTTGACATCGTTTATGAAGACGATGCGCTTTTGGTCATCAACAAACCGTCCGGCGTTGCCGTCCACGGCGGCAGCGGCGTGAGCTTCGGCGTCATCGAACAAATCCGCCGCGCCCGCCCCGAAGCCCGCTATCTCGAACTCGTCCACCGCCTCGACAAAGACACCAGCGGCCTTTTGATGATCGCCAAAAAACGCAGCGCGCTTGTCAAACTGCACGAAGCCATCCGTAACGACCACCCCAAAAAAATCTACCTCGCGCTGGGCGTAGGCAAACTGCCGAACGACAGCTTCCACGTCAAGCTCCCCCTGTTCAAATACACCGGCGCACAAGGCGAAAAAATGGTGCGCGTCAGCAAAGACGGCCAATCCGCCCACACCATCTTCCGCGTGTTAAACCGTTTTTCAGACGGCCTTTTGCACCAAGTCGGCCTTTCCGACCTGACCTTTGTCGAAGCTACTCTGAAAACCGGCCGCACCCACCAAATCCGCGTCCACCTACAATCGCAAGGCTGTCCCATTGCCGGCGACGAACGCTACGGCGACTATCAGGCCAACAAACGCCTGCAAAAACTCGGTTTGAAAAGAATGTTCCTGCACGCTTCCGAGCTGCACCTCGCCCATCCGCTGACCGGCGAAAAACTGATCCTAAAAGCTCCCCTGCCGCAGGAATTGGCGC
>NZ_JBQCWZ010000544.1:0-886 GCF_051956895.1 Neisseria sp. P0021.S006 | reverse complement strand
CACATAAAATCTATGTTTAAGGATGCATTAAACATGTGTTCTTTAATATTTTCTAGAGCTGTTAGGACTATAAAGCCAACAGCAAGCCGTGGCCCATATGAAACCTAAACTCAATACGTAGGATGTGCGGAACGCACATATGCAGTTCTCAAGGTTTGAGCCAAGAGGCTGTCTGAAACAACAAATACGGTTTCAGACGACCTTTCTTTCAACAAGCCACCACAGCAATCAGACAAAAGCGACCCGCCGCCACACCCATGTCGGCAGCACGGCCGGCAAAACGATTATCCGAAGCGGCGGGGATACCACCCTCAAAGGTGCGCAGCTCATCGGCAAAGGCGTACAGGCAGATACGCGTAACCTGCATATAGAAAGTGTACAAGATAGCGAAACCTATCAGGGCAAACAACAAAACGCCGGTGCCCAAGTGACCGTAGGCTACGGATTCAGTGCAAGCGGCAGTTACAGCCAAAGCAAAATCAACGCCGAACACCGAAGCATCAGCGCACAAAGCGGTATTTCCGCCGGAGAAGACGGCTATCAAATCAAGGTCGGAAACCACACCGACCTCAAAGGCGGCATCATCACGTCTAGCCAAAGCGCAGAAGACAAAGGCAAAAACCGCTTTCAGACGGCCACCCTCACCCATAGCAACATTCAAAACCACAGCCGCTACGAAGGCGAAAGTTTCGGCTTAGGTGCCAGCGTTGCCGTAAGCGGCAAAACGCTGGGGCAGGGCGCACAAAATAAACCTCAAGACAAACACCTGACAAGCGTAGCGGATAAAAACAGCGCAAGTTCATCAGTGGGTTATGGCAGCGACAGCGACAGTCAAAGCAGCATCACGAAAAGCGGCATCAACACCCAAAACATTCAAATCACAGAC
>NZ_JBQCWZ010000543.1:0-895 GCF_051956895.1 Neisseria sp. P0021.S006 | reverse complement strand
CTTCTTCGTCCAGTGCGTTGCGTCCGACTGCACCGCCGGCCGCAAGGTTGTAGCCGCCTTCTTCGACGATAATTTTCGGCCACAACATACCGGGGGTATCGTAAAGCCAGAAATCGTCTGCAAGGAAAAGGCGTTGTTCGGCTTTGGTAATACCGGGTTCGTTACCGGTTTTGGCAGATTTTTTGCCGATCATGCCGTTAATCAAGGTGGATTTGCCGACGTTGGGAATGCCGCAAATCAGGACACGTAGCGGCTTCTCGATACCTTGGCGATGCGGAATCATGGCGCGGCAGGCTTGGGTAATTTTGCCATGAGCGCCGGTTTCGGAAGAATCAAGCGCAATGGCGCGGGTATCTTGGCGGCTGTTGTAGTGTTCGAGCCAAACTTTGGTACGCTCGGGATCGGCAAGATCTTGCTTGTTTAAGATTTTGAGTTTTGGCTTGCCTTTGGACAACTGGGCAAGCAAAGGGTTTTCGCTGGAAGCAGGCATACGCGCGTCTAACATCTCAATCACCATATCAACGCTTTTAATGCGTTCGGCAATGGCTTTTTTTGCCTTGTTCATGTGGCCGGGAAACCATTGGATAGCCATGTCTTTTTGTTCTTTCTATTCGTATCTGAGGCCGTCTGAACAATCATTTTTTTTCAGACGGCCTCGGTATTTGGATAATCGGTCAATCCGGATTTAGAGATTGCCATGTTCATAGCTGTAATAACCTGCTTCATCCATACATTGCTCGAATGTCTTGTATGTATTTCTATTTTGGACTTGCGATTTGCAAGTATTGATTTGGCGGGAAACTTCAGCTTCGCTCGCGCCGGTACGATGCCAACGGTAAGCAGTGACAGGCTCTGTCGCGCAGGCGGTCAAGATAAGCAAGGATAATGCGGTCAG
>NZ_JBQCWZ010000542.1:0-895 GCF_051956895.1 Neisseria sp. P0021.S006 | reverse complement strand
CATTAAGGTGGTCAGGTGGAACGTGCCGTCAAGGTGTTTGGCTTGGTCGTATAGGCTGCGGGCATGGCGTCGGTTGTTGACGATGACGAGCATTTGCGGGTGTTCGGCGAGTTTGGCGAGCAGGTCGGCGTCGGTTTGTGTGCCGATGTGTTGCACGATGGTGCGGCGCAGTTTGTCGAAAAGTGCGGTCGGTTTTGGGGCGATTTCGCGCACGTTTTCAAAGCCGCGATAGAAGCCATTTTCAGCTTGCACGGCAGGCTGGGTGGCGGTGCACATGACGACGCTGCAGCGGTAGTTTTGCGCCAATTCTTTGATGGCTTGCATGATGGGCAGCAAAAGATTGAGCGGCAGCATTTGCGCTTCGTCGAGGATGATGACGGAGCCTGTGATGTTGTGCAGCTTGCGGCAGCGCGAGGAGCGGTCGGCAAAGAGGGATTCGAAGAATTGCACGGCGGTGGTCACGACAATCGGCGCATCCCAGTTTTCCGAGGCAAGGCGCAATTTGTCTTTGGTGGCCTCATTTTGCAGTTTGCCGTCGTCGAAGGTGCTGTGGTGTTCCAACACGGCTTGTTCGCCCAATTCGCCAAAGGCTTTGCGGAATTCGGCGGCATTTTGTTCGATGATGCTGGTGAACGGGATGACGTAAATCACGCGACGCATGCCGTGATGTTTGGCGTGTTCCAGTGCGAATGCCATGGAAGTGAAAGTTTTTCCGCCACCGGTAGGCACCGTGAGCGTGAACAGCCCTTGCGCTTGTGTCGCTTGTTCTACGGCGTAATCGAGAATTTCACTGCGTAGGCGGTTTAAAGCGGCATTGCGTTTTTCGGCTTCGGTTTTCTTTGGAGTTTGAGCGATACGTCGTCTGAAATCGTTGATGAATTGATTGAAATTGTGT
>NZ_JBQCWZ010000541.1:0-895 GCF_051956895.1 Neisseria sp. P0021.S006 | reverse complement strand
ATTCTATTGAAAATGGTTTAATTATCAAGCTGAGGCAATTAGGTGGATTTTTTCCGGAGAACCCATTTAATGTCCTGCCCGATGATTTCTACTGATTGACTTTGCCAAGGGCCGTCTGAAAGCAGGACGGCCGGATTTTCAGGAATGGAGAAAAGAGGTTTGCCTGCGCCTAATAGTTTCGGCGCTTGGTAGAGGACGATTTCATCCACCAAGTCATCCTTCAGGAAGGCTGAAGCAAGTGTTGAGCCGGCTTCTACCAGAACTTCGCCAAAGCCAAGCTCTGCCAGTTGCGGCATGAGTGAAAGAAGATTGATGCGACCGTTGATGTGTTCAGACGGCCTGATGATGCGGATATGTTCAAATGCACTCAGAGCCTGCAAACGTTGTTCGTCTGAGGAAAGGGTAACGATAACGGTCGGGCTTTCGGTATCGGTCACGAGGTGGCAGTCCAAAGGGATTTGCAGTCGGCTGTCCAAGACGATACGCGCAGGTTGACGTAGGGTGGGGAAGCTGCGAACGTTGAGTTTCGGGTTGTCGGCAAGTACGGTACCGATACCGGTCAAAACGGCGCAACTTTCGGCACGGAGAATTTGTACGTCTTCGCGTGCCGCTTCGCCGGTAATCCAAAAGCTGCGGCCGTCTGAAAGAGCGGTTTTGCCGTCCAAACTGGCAGCGCATTTGAGGCGGACAAACGGTCTGCCGCGTTCGATACGCGACAGGAAACCGCGGTTGAGTTCGCGCGCCTGAGCTTCCAGCAAACCGCTTTCTGTACGGATTCCGGCGGCTTCCAGCATGGATAAGCCTTTGCCTGCGACCAACGGGTTAGGGTCGGTCATGGCGGCGACTACGCGCGTTACGCCGGAATGAACCAGCGCTTCGGCGCACGGTGGTGTAC
>NZ_JBQCWZ010000540.1:0-897 GCF_051956895.1 Neisseria sp. P0021.S006 | reverse complement strand
GCCCAACGAGTAAACCATGAACAACCCTGAAATCATCTTCTTTGACATCGACGACACCCTCTACCGCAAATACACGGATACCCTGCGTCCCTCAGTTCCCAAAGCCATGCACGAATTGAAAGCCAAAGGCATTTTGACTGCCATTGCCACCGGCCGTCCGGAAGCCGCCATTCCCGCCAAAGTCAAAGCCTTGATTCAAGAATGCGGTATCGACATGCTCGTTACCATCAACGGCCAATATATTTCCTTTCACGGCGAACCCCTGCAAAGCTACCCCTTGGACATTGCCGACATCGAAACAGCCATCAACCTGCTTGAACAACATAAAATAGACTACGCATTCGTCAACAACCAAGAAATTGCCGTTTCCTCCCATTCGCCGCGCGTTGCCGAAGGCTTATCGCATATCCTGCCCAACTTCCTGATGGATAAAGAATATTTCCGAAAACAGCCTGTTTATCAAATGTTGGTATTTGTGGATAAAGAAGAAGAAAAAATCCTGCAACCGCTAACCCAGCAACACGGCTTCAAATCCGTCCGCTGGCATGAATATGCCGTGGACCTGCTGCGCAAAGAAGGTTCAAAAGCACGGGGCATCACCCACGCAGTGGAAAAACTGGGCATTGATATGAGCAAAGTGATGGCATTCGGTGATAGCTTCAACGACTTGGAAATGCTGTCAACCGTCGGCTTTGGCGTTGCCATGGGCAATGGCGAAGAAGCAGCCAAAGCGGCCACACAATTCGTCTGCCCAAGTGTTGATGAAGATGGCGTCTTGCGCGGCTTGCAAGAATTGGGCGTAATTTAAATTTCAAATCAAAAGGCCGTCTGAACATTTTTTCAGAAGGCCTTGTTCTATCTATAAACTTTCTGCTTACTTTGGCAATACCAAAAAGC
>NZ_JBQCWZ010000539.1:0-897 GCF_051956895.1 Neisseria sp. P0021.S006 | reverse complement strand
ATCACGGCGTAGTAGATACAGATGATGACGTTGGTCAGGAAGTTCCACCAACCCATCGGCTCAAACAAACGGCCGAGGCGGCGGAAAGCCAAAGGTGGCGAGCCGCGGTAACGGTGGCCGATGGCGTAGTCGAGCAGCAACAGCGGAATACCTGCCGTCAACAGCGCAACCAAGTAAGGGAGGACGAAAGCACCGCCGCCGTTGTCGAAAGCGATGTAAGGGAATCGCCAAATGTTGCCTAAGCCCACGGCCGAGCCGATGGCAGCAAACATAAAGGCGCGGCGACTGCTAAACGTCGCGCGTTCGCTGGATTGAGAATTTGACACGATGAACCTCTTAAAAGTCGAGTGCCGCCAAGGCCGTTCAGCCTTGCGCGTATATATTTAGGAATCAGGCCGGGCAAGCCGGTCGGTTAAAGTAGATATTCGGACAAGGATAATATCCGGTATAGAGGATGCACCGCTTATGGCCATGCAAACATAATCTGACCTTATCGTAAAAAAATTTAACAGTGTTGACAAGTCATAATTAAATTAAAATCACAAGCAAAATCTTCATACACTACGACTAAAACCTTCATACACTTATTTATATAACCCCCAAACACAGCTCAATCCACCGTTTTTCCCTCCCTTGTTCCGACAATTTTCCCCTTTGCTAAAAACCGCCCTCCCCTTATCCGGCAAGGAAAACCGGGAATCCAAGGCGTTTAAATTCCATGTCATCAAAAATGTTCAGACGGTCTTTTCCTTTTGCTCGATTAAACCCGGGCCGTCTGAAAATTACACTGTTGTATGTTGTAATCAAAAGCCACACTCAAATTCTGTTTAATATAAACAAAAACAATCCGCCTTTTCCCGTTTCATTCATTACCATGATTTAAAACGAGCATAAAAC
>NZ_JBQCWZ010000538.1:0-897 GCF_051956895.1 Neisseria sp. P0021.S006 | reverse complement strand
GTATTGACCTACAACAGCAACCATCAGGTTGTTAGCATCGTAACCAGCAGTCAGACGGTGAGCTTGGTGATCTTTATAAGTACCAGCAGTCAAAGTAGTGTTGCTGTTGAACGCATCCAGGTAACCAGAAGTCAAGTCAGCACGTTTAGCATAAGAACCAGCGTAGCGACCGAAGAAGCCAGAGTTTTCGTAGTTCAGACCCAAGTCGTAAGACTCACGGCTTTTCACAGTGTGAGTGTATTTGTCGCCAGGGTTAGCATTGTCACGAGGTTGGTATTGTACGCTTGCGCTGAAACCACCCAATACAGGAGTATCGTAACGTACAGATACTTTACGAGAATCTACACGTTTGATTTTACCCAATTGCAGAGCGTCTGCGTTAGCATCACTAGATTCCCAAGGGTCGAAGCTATCGCTGCTGTCGTTCAGAGCAGTATTCAAGTTACCGGCACGAACTTTACCGAAACCGCCTTCCAAGCCCAAGAAAGATTCACGGTTAGCGAAACCAGAGTCACCACCGGCGATAGAAGTTTTTTGTTCAACTTGCCAGATAGCATTCAGGTTGCTACCCAAGTGTTCGTGGCCTTTGAAACCGATGCGAGAGCCGAAGTCAGCAATCTCAGTAGCAGTTTTAGAAGAAGTCTTACCCTCTTTTACTTTAGAAATTTCTACGCCAGCTTTAATTTGACCGTACAGAGTTACGTCAGCCATAGCTGCAACAGGCAGGGCAGCCAGAGTCAGGGCAATCAGGGATTTTTTCATTGCTGTTTTCCTTTTTTAAGTGTGAAGAAGCGAGCATTCGTTCTTCTTATTACGATATCGTTCTGTTTCAACGATTCCATGACCATAATATAAAGGTTATGGCTTAAGAAAACAAATTTTCCTCTTGTTTTAGGC
>NZ_JBQCWZ010000537.1:0-898 GCF_051956895.1 Neisseria sp. P0021.S006 | reverse complement strand
GGCTGGAAACAAACGTAGAGGAAAGAAAACAATGGCTGTTTTTGAAGTGGTCGAGGGCGATATTACCCGATTGGCAGTCGAGGCGATTGTCAATGCCGCCAATTCATCGTTGTTGGGTGGTGGCGGCGTAGACGGTGCAATACACCGCGCCGCAGGCAAAGAACTGCTGGACGAGTGCCGCACTTTGGGCGGTTGCCGCACAGGCGAAGCCAAAATAACCAAAGGCTATCGTTTGCCTGCACGTTTTGTCATTCATACGGTCGGGCCGGTATGGTTTGGCGGACAGCAAAATGAAGAGGCAAAATTGGCACAATCCTATGCCAATTCCTTGCTGCTTGCCCAGAAACACGATCTCCACAGCATCGCCTTTCCGTGCATCAGTACCGGTGTGTACCGTTTTCCGGCCGAAGCCGCCGCGCGTATCGCTTTGGAGAGTTTGAAACAAACCCTGCCGCAATGTCCGGCAGTGGAAAAAATCATCTTTTGCTGTTTTTCCAAAGCAGATGCCGAATATTATCGGGCATTGCTGGCAGCCGAACAGGCCGTCTGAAATCCTCCGAACACTTGAAATCAAATATGAATCAGAAAGCAAAAATATGAGTATGTCCCTCGCCCAAAAACTGGCTGCCGACAGCGTTGCCGCAGTTGCCGAAGGGCGCAATCTTCAGGATGTTTTGGCGGAAATCCGCGCAGCGCATCCGCAGCTGACGGCGCAGGAAAACGGCGCGTTGCAGGATATTGCCTACGGTTGCCAACGTTATTTGGGCAGTTTGAAGCACATGCTTGGTCAAATGCTGAAAAAGCCGATTGACAATCCGCAGCTCGAAAGCCTGCTTTTGGCGGCGATGTACCAACTGCATTACACGCGCAATGCGCCTCATGCCGTGGTCAATGAGGC
>NZ_JBQCWZ010000536.1:0-903 GCF_051956895.1 Neisseria sp. P0021.S006 | reverse complement strand
CATCATCAACCGCGCCGACAAATTCGGGCTGGCTCAGCTTCATCAGTTGCGTGGGCGCGTCGGCCGCAGCCACCACCAAGCCTACGCCTACCTGCTCACGCCCGAATACATCAACAAAGACGCAGAAAAACGCCTCGACGCCATCGCGGCGGCAGATGAACTCGGCGCAGGTTTCACCCTCGCCATGCAGGATTTGGAAATCCGAGGCGCAGGCGAAATCCTCGGCGAAGGACAGTCCGGCGAAATGATACAGGTCGGCTTCACGCTCTACACCGAAATGCTCAAACAAGCCGTGCGCGACCTCAAAAAAGGCCGCCAGCCCGATCTCGACGCACCGCTGGGCATCACCACTGAAATCAAACTGCACAGCCCGGCATTATTGCCTGAAGACTACTGCCCCGACATCCACGAGCGCCTCATCCTCTACAAACGCCTCGCCGTCTGCGAAACCGTGCAGCAAATCAACGCCATACACGAAGAACTCGTCGACCGCTTCGGCCTGCCCGAACAACCCGTCAAAACCCTTATCGAAAGCCACCACCTGCGGCTTGCGGCAAAAGAATTAGGCATAGATGCCATTGATGCGACCAGCGAAGCGGTAACGGTAACTTTTGGCAAAAACAACAATGTCGATCCAACCGAAATCATCCTGCTGATTCAAAACGACAAAAAATACCGCCTTGCCGGCACGGATAAGCTGCGATTTACCGCAGAGATGGAAAATATCGAAGTGCGGATTAATACAGTGAAGAACGTATTGAAGACTTTGAAAGAAAGGGTGATGGTGAAGTAGAGAGGTTAAGAAAAGGTCATTTTACAAAGATTTTGATAGTTTGTAGATCAGGTAGTAGACTAGATATTTGTATTCAAAAAAATTATTATAATGAAATGTCGGATTTAATG
>NZ_JBQCWZ010000535.1:0-905 GCF_051956895.1 Neisseria sp. P0021.S006 | reverse complement strand
GCTCGGGAAAGTCCGTAGCTCTTAAGCAGCTCGAAGATTTGGGCTATTACTGTGTCGATAATCTTCCCTTGGAAATGCTTCCATCATTGGTTTCACTCCATATCGAACGGGCCGATGAAACCAAACTCGGTGTCAGCGTTGATATCCGTTCCCGTATTAATATCCAAGAAGCGCAAGAGCAAATCCAATATTTGCGTGACGAAGGACATCAGGTTGAAGTCCTGTTTGTTGAAGCAGAAGAGGGTGTTTTGGTTCGCCGCTTCTCAGAAACCCGACGTGGACACCCTTTGTCTGGTCAAAACCTGACTTTGTTGGAAAGCCTGCAAAAAGAACGCGAGTGGCTCTTTCCGCTTAGAGACATCGCATATTGCATCGATACGTCCAAAATGAATGCTCAGCAGCTGCGTTATGCTGTGCAACAATGGCTCAATATTGAACGTGTCGGTTTGCTGGTCATTCTTGAATCCTTTGGTTTCAAATATGGCGCTCCCAATAATGCCGACTTTATGTTTGATATGCGCAGCCTGCCCAATCCGTATTACGATCCGGAATTACGCCCCTTTACTGGCATGGACAAACCTATTCAAGATTATTTGGGCCAGCAGCCGTTGGTTCAAGAAATGGTTGATGACATCGACCATTTTATTAGCCGCTGGTTGCCGCGCCTGCAACAAGAGAGCCGCAGTTATGTGACGATTGCCATCGGTTGTACCGGCGGTCAGCACCGCTCCGTTTATGTTGTGGAAAAACTGGCCGAGCGCCTCAAAGGCCGTTATGAACTCCTTGTCCGCCACCGTCAGGCTCAAAGCTTGGCAGGACGCTAACTTGCCGTTTCAGACGGCCTCAAAGGAAGAAACCATGAAAAAAATCAGTCTGACCGCATTATCCTTGCTTATCTTGACCGC
>NZ_JBQCWZ010000534.1:0-906 GCF_051956895.1 Neisseria sp. P0021.S006 | reverse complement strand
GCCAATGGCTGTGCGACCAAGCGGCGGCTGACGAGCGTTTGGTTGCCATCACGCCTGCCATGCGCGAGGGTAGCGGCTTGGTTGAGTTTGAACAGCAATTCCCCGACCGCTATTTCGACGTCGGAATCGCCGAGCAACACGCCGTTACCTTTGCGGGCGGTTTGGCATGTGAAGGCATCAAGCCCGTCGTGGCGATTTACTCCACTTTCCTGCAACGCGCTTACGACCAGTTGGTACACGACGTTGCCTTGCAAAACCTGCCTGTTTTGTTCGCTATCGACCGTGCAGGTATTGTCGGTGCAGACGGCCCGACCCATGCCGGTTTGTACGACTTGAGCTTTTTGCGTTGCGTGCCGAACATGATTATTGCCGCACCAAGCGATGAAAACGAATGCCGCCTGCTGCTCTCAACCTGCTATCAGGCAAATTCGCCGTCCGCCGTCCGTTATCCGCGCGGTACAGGTACGGGTGCAACCGTTTCAGACGGCCTGGAAACCGTTGAAATCGGCAAAGGCATCATCCGTCGCGAAGGCGAGAAAATTGCCGTTATCGCCTTTGGCAGCATGGTTACCCCATCATTGGCCGCTGCCGACAAGCTGAACGCGACCGTTGCCGATATGCGCTTTGTCAAACCGATAGACGAAGAACTGATCGTCCGTCTCGCCAGAAGCCACGATTACGTCGTTACCGCCGAAGAAAACGCCGAACAAGGCGGCGCAGGCAGCGCGGTGTTGGAAGTGTTGGGGAAACACGGCATCTGCAAACCGGTATTGCTGCTGGGTGTAGAAGACAAAGTTACCGAACACGGCGATCCGAAAAAACTCTTAGCCGATTTGGGGCTGAATGCCGAAGCCGTTGAAAAACGCATTGCCGGTTGGATAGAGGCCGTCTGAAAAATATTAAAAC
>NZ_JBQCWZ010000533.1:0-907 GCF_051956895.1 Neisseria sp. P0021.S006 | reverse complement strand
ACATATTATTGAATAAGCTTAATTTCTAACAAAAAACGTCACACATCCAAACTTGCCTCCTTTCCCTGTCACAAAAAACACAAAACTGACAAAAAACGTCAACCACCCAAATTCCCTAAAATCCTGAAACTTTCAAACAAAACCTCATAAAACTTAAAAATTAAAAAATAAACCCAATAAAAACAATGAATAGGAAATAAAAACTAAATTTTTTAACCAATTTTGCACACTTGGCACACAGACTGCTTGTAACAACACATCCGATAAGGCCCAAGCCTCAAAGCAGCAAGCCAGACGGAAGCTGTATATTCCTTCTTACTTATGGTTTACTCATAATACACAGTGCCAAGCACATTACGGACTTTTTACTTAAACACAATTATTCACACTTTCAAACTGGAGTTTTAAACAATGAAAGCAATCCAAAAAGGTTTTACCCTGATCGAATTGATGATCGTTATCGCGATTATCGGCATCTTGGCAGTTATCGCACTGCCCGCATACCAAGACTACACTGCACGTGCCCAAGTTTCTGAAGCCATCTCTTTGATGGAAGGTCAAAAGTCTGCTGTTGTTGAATACTATGCAGATAAAGGCGCATGGCCTACTAGTAATACCCAAGCAGGTATTGCAGATAAGGGAAGCATTAAGGGTAAATATGTTGATGAAGTAGAAATCGGAGCCAATGGTGTTATTACCGCCAAAATGAAAGCTGCTGACGTAAATAACGAAATTAAAGGCAAAACCGTATCACTTACTCCAACAGCAACTACAACTACAGGATCAGGTACAAGTGCCACAACAACTGGCAATGGATCTTTCACTTGGACTTGTAAATCAGGTACAACCAATGGCCTAGATCCAAAATTCTTACCTTCTTCTTGCCGTACTACTACAACTACTACAA
>NZ_JBQCWZ010000532.1:0-910 GCF_051956895.1 Neisseria sp. P0021.S006 | reverse complement strand
AATAGACAGTCAATGCAGCGATAAAGCCAAATTAAGCCCTTGCCTTTTTGAATATGTTTATTTTGCCCGCCCGGACTCCGTCATCGATGGCGTTTCCGTTTATCAGTCCCGTATGGATATGGGCGTATCTTTGGCAGAAAAAATCAAACGCGAGCTGCCTGTCGATGATATTGATGTCGTGATGCCTATTCCCGATACCAGCCGGCCCAGCGCGATGGAGCTTGCCGTCCATCTCGAAAAACCTTACCGCGAAGGTCTGATTAAAAACCGCTACATCGGCCGCACCTTTATTATGCCCGGTCAAGCAACACGCAAAAAATCAGTGCGCCAAAAACTCAGCCCGATGGAAACCGAGTTTAACGGCAAAAGCGTTTTGTTGGTGGATGATTCCATCGTGCGCGGTACGACCAGCCGTGAAATCGTTGAAATGGTACGCGCGGCAGGTGCACGCAAAGTCTACATTGCTTCTGCAGCTCCCGAAGTGCGCTATCCAAATGTGTACGGTATCGATATGCCGACCCGTAAAGAACTGATTGCAAACGGCCGCAGCGCAGCAGAAATCGCAGCCGAGATTGGCGCGGATGGCATCGTCTTCCAAAACTTAGAAGACTTGGAAGCAGTAGTCAAAGCACTCAATCCAAAAATCGAATCCTTTGATTCTTCATGTTTCAACGGTGTTTATCAAACCGGCGATATCGATGAAGTGTATCTAAACCGTCTCTCTACCGAAAAATCAGGTTGTGGCGGCTTGAAAGTTCATCCAAGCAAAATGGAACACAGCATCAGTATCAGCGATAGCGATGATGATGGGTAACGCGAATTGGTTTAAAGGAAAAGAGGTTGGGAAGGCGGTTGGTGGGAGCTAGTTATTGTAAGTCAATGGAGTGTATTCATGGTCATGGATATCGCG
>NZ_JBQCWZ010000531.1:0-912 GCF_051956895.1 Neisseria sp. P0021.S006 | reverse complement strand
GTATAGATCCTTTTAAAATCAAAGATCTTCGCAATAATGCCAATAACCCTGAAAAGCTGAATACAGACGGTAGCAATATTGCTGCAGTGTTAGAACATCTTGAGGATAACGACGAATTACGCGAGCAAATCATTGAATGGATGGGTGTGATTGTCCCCGAAATGCAGCAACTCTCTGTTCAAACGCAAAAAATTGATGACTCAAAAGGGTTATTTTTCGAGGAAGACAGCGGTAATCGTTTCCCCGCCCATATGGTTTCGGACGGCACAATTTATGCCTTATGTTTGTTGGTTGCCGTTTTAACGCGTGTAAAACAGCCCGGCATTACCATCATTGAAGAACCTGAGCGTGGCTTACATCCGAAAGCTATCAGTGAACTGATCGGCTTTATACGTGAATATGTAAGCCCTCACCATCCAATTATTCTGACAACTCATAGTGAATCGGTAGTGCGTAGCTTGGAATTGGAAGAGTTGTATTTTGTCAGTAAATCTCAAGGCAAAACCCAAATTAAAGATGTTCGGAAGTCCGGTGTCGATAAAAACAAAATTCCGTTAGATACGGCTTGGCTGACCAATCTGCTGGGAGGAGGATTGCCATGGTAAAAGTCGGATTTATTGTTGAAGGGTCATGCGAAAAGATTATTATCGAATCAGAGGCATTCAAGACCTTTTTACACAGGAATGATTTTGAATTGATTGAACCTGTTGTTGATGCCAATGGCGCAGGTAATTTATTGCCTCATAATATTGAGCCCTTTATTGGTGTTTTGGAAGCAAATGGAGCAGAAAGACTGTATATTTTGACGGATTCGGACGGACTCCCTGTTGAAGGTGTTAAGGAAAGAATCAGCCACGCGAAAATTACTGCCTATTTTATTGCGGTTAAAGCGATAGAAGCATGGTTTCTAGC
>NZ_JBQCWZ010000530.1:0-916 GCF_051956895.1 Neisseria sp. P0021.S006 | reverse complement strand
GGGCCTGACTTCGTTGGAAGAAGTGACTGCCCATACCAATGACTAAACTGCCATATTTTCGAAAATTAAAATAAAGCGGCACGGGGAAACAGTCCGCTTTATTTCTTACTAACAAGGGATAACTCATGGCTCAAGCAGAGCAAAAAAGAAGTCTGTTCGGCTCAAGAAGCAAAGGCAAGCGTTTTACATTTGAAGGAAAAAACATCGAGACCGAACGTCTTGTTCGTGGTGAAGTAGTTGCCAAAGACGAAGAAGAAGCACGCAAAAAACTCCAACGCAGAGGCATTCGCCCTTTGCGTATCAGCAAAGTCAAAACCGCACGCAAACGCCGTATTACCCAAGAAGACATTACTGTGTTCACCCGCCAACTGGCAACAATGATGAAGGCAGGCTTACCGCTGATGCAGGCATTTGAAATCGTTGCACGCGGCCACTCCAATCCGAGCATGACCGAAATGCTGATGCAGGTTCGCTCCGATGTCGAACAAGGTAGCGCATTGGGTAAATCGTTCTCTAAATATCCAAAATATTTCGACCGTTTCTATTGCAATCTGGTCAGCGCAGGCGAGTCCGGCGGCGTACTGGAAAGCCTATTGGACAAACTGGCTGTCTATAAAGAAAAAACCCAAGCCATTAAGAAAAAGGTTAAAACCGCGCTGACCTACCCGATTGCCATTATCGTGGTGGCCATCGCGCTTATCTTCATCATGATGATGTTTGTACTGCCAGCCTTTAAAGAAGTTTATGCCAATATGGGTGCAGAGCTGCCAGGCCTTACCCAACTCGTCATGAGCTTGTCTGATTTATTCGTCGATTACGGCTGGATTATGATCATCCTTTTGATTGTTTCCGCCTTCGGCCTGTACAAACTCCATGAAAAATCGCCTACCTTCCAAAAACGAATCGATGCTCTGAT
>NZ_JBQCWZ010000529.1:0-917 GCF_051956895.1 Neisseria sp. P0021.S006 | reverse complement strand
AATTCTTCCAATTCGGTCATGTCCGCTTCTTCGTGTACGGTAACGTGAGGAATCACAACCCAGTTGCTAGACAGGTGTTGACCGGAGATTTTCTTAATACGAGACAGTTCTTTAACTTCGATGCTGCCGAATTTATAGAAGTCAACTTTAGGCCATGGCAACAAGTCCAGACCACCTTCCAAAGAGGCAGCGGCAGGTTTGCCTGCACCACTTTGCATAACGGATTTAACGAAGGCTTTAACGTCTTCGCCCATGATACGGCCTTTCAGACCGGTACCTTTGACTTGACCCAAATCTACGCCCAATTCACGCGCCAGTTTACGTGCGGAAGGACCTGCATGGGCTTTGGCAAAAGCAGCTTCGTCAATTTTGGCAGCTGCAGGTGCAGCCGGAGCAGGCGCAGCGGCTGGTGCTGGAGCAGCAGGAGCCGGAGCAGCGGCTGGTGCAGGTGCGGCAGCTTGAGCGGCAGGAGCAGGAGCAGCTGCGGCGGAACCGGCAGTTTCTACTTCGATAATGGCAGAGCCTTCGGATACTTTGTCGCCAACTTTCAGGAATACGGCTTTAACCACACCGGCTTCGGTACATGGTACGTCCATAGTAGCTTTGTCGGTTTCCAACGTAATCAGGGTGTCGTCAACGGCAACAGTGTCGCCCACTTTAATTTCAACGGCAATAACGTCTACGTCAGAGTGGCCGCCGATATCAGGTACAACAACTTGTACAGTAGCGCCTCCGGAAGGAGCGGCTGCAGGCGCAGCAGCAGCAGGAGCTTTTGCTGCAGGGGCCGTAGCGGCATCAGCAGCGGCAGCACCGGTTTCAACGGTCAAAATAACGCCGCCTTCAGAGATTTTATCGCCAACTTTAACTTTAACTTCTTTCACGACGCCGGCTGCATCAGCAGGTACGTCCATAGTGGC
>NZ_JBQCWZ010000528.1:0-917 GCF_051956895.1 Neisseria sp. P0021.S006 | reverse complement strand
TTCCGGCAGTTTGTACACTTTAATCCAATGGCACTTGCCCAAATTGGTAAAGCACATCAAATAATCATGCGTATTGGCAACAAACAGGGTTTCGATAAAGTCTTCGTCTTTGGTTGCCGTTGCCTGTTTGCCGCGGCCGCCGCGACGCTGCGCCTGATAATCGGTAGTCGGTTGGGTTTTGATGTAGCCGCCATGAGTCAGGGTAACGACCATTTCGCGTTGCGGAATCAGGTCTTCATCGGCGATATCGCCGCCAAACGGATTAATTTCGCTGCGGCGTTCATCGCCGAAGTTGGCTTTGATGTCTGCCAATTCTTCGCGGATGATTTGGGTAACGCGCTCAGGTTTGGAAAGAATATCCACAAAATCAATGATTTTACTCATTAGATTCTTATATTCGCCGACAATTTCTTCCTGATCGAGACCGGTCAGGTTACGCAAGCTCATGCGCAAAATGGCATCGGCTTGCAATTCGCTCAGGTAATAGCCTTGGCTGTGCAGGCCCAAATTCTCTGGCAAGCCTTCAGGGCGCATCATGTGCAGGTCTAAATCGGTACGGCTGAGCATGTCTTCAACCAAGCTGCTGCGCCATGGGCGGGATAGCAATTTTTCTTTGGCTTCCGGCGCATTGGCAGATTCTTTAATCAGACGGATGATTTCGTCGATATTGGACAAGGCAACTGCTTTACCTTCGGCAATATGGCCTTCATGACGCGCTTTTTTCAGGCGGAACAAAGTACGACGGGTAACGACTTCGCGACGATGGCGCAGGAATTCGGACAGGATTTGTTTCAGATTCAGCAACCGCGGCTGGCCGTCAACCAAGGCCACCATGTTGATACCGAAGCTGTCTTGCAGCTGGGTCAGTTTGTAGAGTTGGTTCAAAACGACTTCGGCATTTTCATTGCGTTTCAGTT
>NZ_JBQCWZ010000527.1:0-918 GCF_051956895.1 Neisseria sp. P0021.S006 | reverse complement strand
GTCTTCACGAATAAGATGTAAGGTCGGATAGGGCGAGCGGTTGGTGTAGTTGCTGATGTCGTCGGCTTCCGTGCCTTCAAATTGGAAATCGGGATGGAACGGCGCAATTTGGATAATACCTTCCAATTCGTTTTCTACAACCGCATCATCGGCGATTTCCAACATTTGGTTGAAGGTTTCAAAATCAGGGAACAGCGTTGGATGAACCAGTAAAGTGGTTTCCAATTCCGAAGCGGGCTTATTGCCCAGAAGCTGCAATTCACGATCCAAGTCCTCAAGGAAACCGTCCAAATGACGGGCTTCGCTGACAACGATGCGAACCAGGTTTTTAACGTGCGGCGCTTTGGCAAACGGGCAGAGATTCAGCCCGATAACGGCTTTTTCCAGCCATTGTTTGGTATGTTCTGAAACAGTATTGGTATCGAGATGGGTGGTGTCTGTCATAGTAAAAGCTTATGTGAATTATTCTTAAAAAGTATACAAGTGTATGGGTGTGAAAGCAAACCATTGGAATTTAAAAGGCCGTCTGAACAACAGACGGCCTTTATCAGTGTCAAATCATTAATCCTGAACCAAATGAACCAAAGGCAGAGCAGTCGTGTTTTTAATTTCTTTCAACACAAAACTCGATTGCGCATCTTGCACGCCGTGGTGCGAAAGCAGCGTATCCAAAACAAAATGGGAAAACACGTTCATATCGGTAAAAAAGGCATGGAGCAGATAATCGGTTTCGCCCGTTAAAGCAAAGCAGCTCAATACTTCCGGCCAAGCGCGGACAGATTCGGAAAAATCCTCGCGCGCATCTTTTGCCTTGCTAATCGATACACGGATAAAAGCCTGCAAACCCAAGCCCAAAGATACGGGAGAAAGCTGGGCCGCGTATTTTTGAATAATGCCCGCATCTTCAAGCTGTTTGAG
>NZ_JBQCWZ010000526.1:0-922 GCF_051956895.1 Neisseria sp. P0021.S006 | reverse complement strand
AAGACGCAGTCAGCATGGCGTGATTGGGGTCGTAAAGGGCGGTCTCAATAGCGGAGGTCGGTTTTGCAGGCAGCCAAGGCGGATTGCAGACGATAAGGTCGGCGCAACTTTCTGTAAATAAATCAATCGATTGAACGCTGATAGCTTTATCCAAGCCTAGACGCTCAAGGTTTGTGGTGGCGCAGGCAATTGCTTTGGGGTTGGTGTCTGTGGCGATGATGTCGGGTATGCCTCGTTTGGCCAAAATTGCGGCAATAACGCCTGAGCCGGTGCCGATGTCAAAGGCCGTCTGAATATGGGGAGCGAGTGGCGCTTGGGCGATTAAATCCAAATATTCGCCACGCAGTGGAGAGAATACGCCGAAAGGAACATGGATTTTTCCGTCTAGCTGCGGAATGTCTATGCCTTTTTTGTGCCATTCGTGCGCACCGATAAAGCCCAGTAATTGATTCAGCGGCAAGAGAAACGGTTTGTCGTTTGGTGTGTCGTAAACATCGCACAGGGCGGCGTAGATGTCGGGTGCACGTGCATTATCCAGTTGAAAATTCGGTTGGATTTCAACGGCAAGCATATTGAGCAAACGACTTTGTTGCGCCTGTTTCATACGGTGGGCGTGAAAGGCCGTCTGAATATCGGCAGGTGCGCCTTTCTTTTTTTCAGACGGCCTGCGGATACGTTTTTTCATTGCGGCCAAGACTTGCTTGGCATTGTGAAAATCGCCAGTCCAAACGGTTGCAGTTTGCGCGTGGGCATTTTTTAAGATTTCTGCTGCGCCTGTTTCTTGTATGTAAACCGCCTGCTTGGGCGGCTTTTGTGTACTTTCGTTGCGCCATTCGATGTCGGCGCGGTCGGTAGGGATGGTGTGGGGCATAGTGTGTTTCAAATCGGGGAAATAGGGGATTAGTTTACTATATTTAGGATG
>NZ_JBQCWZ010000525.1:0-928 GCF_051956895.1 Neisseria sp. P0021.S006 | reverse complement strand
GATAAAGGATCTATGCTGTTTGAGAGAATGTGAATCAATGTTAATGTTTTTATTGTTGCTAGGATAATGGAATTTAAAAACAGGCGAAACTCCGTCCTTTTATCGGCAAATTCTACCGTTTGATATTTTTGAGTAAATATTTTGCAAAATATTACTAAAATAATAATTGAGCAAGGGCGGAATTTGCTCGTTCCGTCAGCTCAATATCTTTATTAACTATTTTGGGAGTAATTATTATGGCATACTGTTACGGGGGGTATTATGCTAGACCCCTGGTTAGTTCTTACTGCGCTCCTGCGCCTAAGGCTTCCTTCTCATCTTACTACTGCGCTCCTGCAGCAAAATCTTCTGTTTCTATCGGCAGCATCGCTAGCATTGCCAGCGTCGGCGTGTCAGTAGTTAATGCGGTAACTGGTTTGGTTTCTGCTATTGCGGCTTTCTGCCCACCAGCAAAAACCACCGTTTACAAATGTGTTCCGGTTTGCCCACCTTACAACTGTGATCCAATCAAACCGACACCACCACAACCAAAACCACGACCTCAGCCTAAACCTCAACCTAAACCTGAGCCTAAACCTGAGCCACAACCAGAACCGCAACCAGAACCAAAACCTCAACCAAAACCTGAGCCTAAGCCAGAACCAAAACCTGAGCCTAAGCCAGAACCAAAACCTGAGCCTAAACCAGAACCAAAACCTGAGCCTAAGCCAGAGCCAAAACCTGAGCCTAAGCCAGAGCCAGACTGCAAAGACTGTGTTGACGATCATAACCAAAACAACTCATACGGTCACGAAGATAAAAACCCAGGTAATGTCATCCGTGCTGAAGACTGCAAAGACGGCAACGTTATCCGCGGTACTGATGCTAAAGATACCATTTATGGTACTGCTTGCGAAGCCATCATCTACGGTGGCAACGGCACAGACGT
>NZ_JBQCWZ010000524.1:0-928 GCF_051956895.1 Neisseria sp. P0021.S006 | reverse complement strand
TAAATGAACGTTTCACTTTAGAGTTTTTTATGCTGATTGCTTTATTGATTATGCTGCGCGAGGGCATCGAAGCCGCCCTGATCGTCGGTATTGTTGCCAGTTTTTTGAAACAGTCGGGACACAGCGAGCTGATGCCGAAGGTTTGGCTGGGCGTGTTTTTGGCTTCGGTCATGTGTTTGGGTATTGGTTACGGCATTCATTCCGTTACTGGCGAGATTCCGCAAAAAGAACAGGAATTGGTGGTTGGCGTCATCGGCCTGGTGGCCGTGGCGATGTTGACGTACATGATTTTGTGGATGAAGAAGGCCGCGCGTTCGATGAAACAGCATCTTCAGGATTCTGTTCAGTCGGCCTTGAACCGCGGCAGCGGCCAGGGTTGGGCCTTGGTCGGCATGGCGTTTTTGGCTGTGGCGCGCGAAGGTTTGGAGAGCGTGTTTTTCCTGCTTGCCGTGTTCCAGCAAAGCCCGACATGGTCTATGCCGATAGGTGCGGTGTTGGGGCTGTTGGTGGCGGTTGTCATCGGTACGCTGATTTATCAGGGCGGTATGCGCCTGAACTTGGCGAAATTTTTCCGTTGGACGGGCGCGTTTCTGATTGTGGTGGCGGCCGGTCTGCTGGCCGGTTCGTTTCGCGCGCTGCATGAGGCCGGCGTATGGAATGTGATGCAGGACATCGCTTTCGACACATCGAAATATTTGCATGAAGACAGCCCTTTAGGCGTGCTGCTCGGCGGTTTCTTCGGCTATACCGACCATCCGACCGAAGGCGAAGTCCTAATTTGGCTGCTGTATCTGGTTCCCGTCATGATTTGGTTTTTGCGCGGCAGCGCGCCGGCAAAAACGTTAACTAAATTAACTAAATAAGAAGGAAGTAAAATGAAAAAATTCAATCTGACTGCTTTGTCTGTAATGCTGGCTCTGGGTTTGAC
>NZ_JBQCWZ010000523.1:0-939 GCF_051956895.1 Neisseria sp. P0021.S006 | reverse complement strand
GTATTGGAAGCCAGCCTGCCGTCTATGGTGTCAAAAATTGCTCCGTCCGATTTGAAAGGCACCGCGATGGGCGTGTATAACACCATGCAGTCGGTCGGCTTATTTGTCGGCGGCGCAACCGGTGGTTTATTGTTCCAAAAATACGGTTTTGTAGGCGTATTTGCCTTTTGTAGCGTATTGATGTTGCTGTGGCTGGTATTGGCAGTCATTTCGCCGGCACCAAAACCTGTCAAAAACCTCAGCTATCCGCTTAACGCCGAATGGCAACAAAATCCGGATTTGCTCTACCAAAAATTGACCGAAATTGAAGGCGTTGAAAGCATCAGCTTTAGCGCAGACAAACAAACCATTTATATCAAGGCCTTGCAAAAAGGATTCGACCAAGAGGCCGCCGAAAAAATTATCACAGGAGTGTAAAATGTCATTGAATAAAGTTATCCTCATCGGCCGCCTCGGCCGCGACCCGGAAGTCCGCTATATGCCCAACGGCGAGGCCGTCTGTAACTTCAGCGTTGCCACCAGTGAAACGTGGAACGACCGTAATGGCCAACGCGTAGAACGTACCGAATGGCACAATATCACCATGTACCGCAAACTCGCCGAGATCGCCGGTCAATACCTGCGTAAAGGCAGCCAAGTGTACCTGGAAGGCCGTATCCAAAGCCGTAAATACCAAGGAAAAGACGGCATCGAGCGCACCGCTTACGACATCATCGCCAACGAAATGAAAATGCTCGGCGGCCGCAACGACAACAGCGGCGGCGCACCATACGATGACGGCTACAACCAAGGCGGTCATTCAAGCCAAAGCAGTTACCAACAAGCGCCACAACAGCAATACCAATCTGCTCCAGCTCAAGAACCCCCAGCCGCCCCAGCCCGTCGTCCTGCTCCGGTACAACCGACTGCTCCGGTTGATGATATCGACGACGATATTCC
>NZ_JBQCWZ010000522.1:0-943 GCF_051956895.1 Neisseria sp. P0021.S006 | reverse complement strand
TTTGGGCGCACTCGATAAAAAACTGCGCCAACAAACCCAACTGGAATTGGTCAACACGCTGGAACAAGTCGGCGTAACCTGCATCATGGTTACCCACGACCAAGAAGAAGCGATGACGATGGCTACCCGTATCGCCATTATGTCCGACGGCCAATTGCGCCAAGTCGGTACGCCTAGCGACGTGTACGACTATCCTAACAGCCGCTTTACTGCCGAATTTATCGGCGAAACCAATATTTTTGACGGCGTCGTCATTGATGACCGCGCCGATTTCTCCATCGTCAAATGTGACGGCTTGGAAAACCACGTCCGCATCGACCATGGTTTGGGCGTTCCGAACGACCATGAAATTTGGATCAGCATCCGCCCTGAAGACATTGATTTGCACAAAGAGAAACCGGAACACTTAGGCGCACACAACTGGGCTCAAGGCACAGTCAAAGAGATTGCCTATCTGGGCAGCTTTGCGATTTACCATATCAAACTCGCCAACGGCCGTGTCGTCAAAAGCCAAGTTCCCGCACCTTATTGGTATGTGCGCAACATTACACCGCCGACTTGGGACGAAACTGTCTATATCAGCTGGCCTGAAAACCAACCTACGCCTCTGTACAGTTAATTTGAGGGAAATGCAATGGACCTTAAAAAACTGAAAAACAAACTGTTCCGCCGTCCTGGACAGCGTGCAGTGATTGCCGTGCCGTATATTTGGCTTTTGATTCTGTTTCTGATTCCGTTCGCCATCGTATTGAAAATCAGCTTTGCCGAACAAGAAATCGCTATTCCGCCATTTACGCCGTTGACGACGATTGATGAAGACTTAGGCCGTCTGAACATTGCCATCAGCTATCAGAACTACGCCGACATCTTCCAAAACTTTTGGAATACGCTCAATCCGTTTGGCGACAGTGAAAACAGCAATATCTATTTGATGACCTACTGG
>NZ_JBQCWZ010000521.1:0-944 GCF_051956895.1 Neisseria sp. P0021.S006 | reverse complement strand
ATCTTGGGCAGCCTGTAATTTAGGTTGGCATGAAAAAAGCAACGGTTTGAGCCGTTGCTTTTTTTGTCACAAAAAGGCCGTCTGAACATTTCAGACGGCCTTGTTTCCTATTCTTTTTTACCGGCTAAACCGATTTCTTTGGTGGAGTCGCCAACTTTGATTTGCGCTTTACCGGCAATTTCTTCAGCCTGCGGGCCGAAGAGTTTCAAATCGTAACGGCCGTTTTCTACGCCATTCAAACTGGTTTTACCGCTGATGGCGGCTTTGCCATTGTTATTGGCAATGCCTGCGGCAAGCAGGTCGACATTATTGTGGGAAGCCATGCTGCTGATTTTGCCGTAACCTTGTTTTTTATCGAAATCGACGGTGTATTTCAGACGGCCGCTGCGGTCGTCGCCATTAAACGCGATACCTGAATACTGATAGCTGCCTTGTTTGGGCAAATTGCGATACGCTGTTTCATCGCCTTGGACTTCGCCGACGATGAATGTGTATGTATCGAGGTTTTGCAGCTTGCCTGCGTCATCGGCTTTTTGTTTGGCGTAACGCGCGGCAACAGTGGAATAATTTTGTTTATACACTTGGAAGTCGCCCGTTTCCAAAGTGATGACTTGGCCGTTTACCTTAATTTTTTGGGCGTAGTCGTAAGAAGATACTTTATCGGTTTTCAAAAAGCCGGTATCGAGTTTGTCGCCTTTTTTCAGGTTTTGCGGTTTACCGTTGGCCATCAGCTCCAACGTACCGTTTTCAGGGACGGATTCGTTCAATTCAACGGACAACACGCCTTTCGGATGCGGATTGAGCGGCTCGGTCACGGCATTCGACAAGCCGCTTGTTGCGCCACCGCAGGCAGCCAACATCAAAGACAGGGAAGCAGTCAAAGCAGAAATACGGAGGGTTCGCATCATTTTTTCCTTTCCTTTTTATTTGGTATGATATTCATC
>NZ_JBQCWZ010000520.1:0-948 GCF_051956895.1 Neisseria sp. P0021.S006 | reverse complement strand
TCGTTAAAGGCCGTGTTGGACACGACAGGCGAACCGCCGGGGCTGTTGGCGCGGATGATGATGGCCTTAGCGTTGCCGTTCGCGTAGGCGGCTTCCATGCTGTCGCGCAGGATTTGGACTTGGTCGTCGATGTCGTTGCCGATTTCGCCGGTCAGGTCGATAACGGCGGTGTGTTCACTGCGGGCATGGATACTTGTGGTTTTTCCTTCTTCTTCTGCGAAGCCGAAGATCAGGCTGAGGAAGATGAGGACGGCGACACCGCGCCAGATATTGCGCCAAATACGGGCGCGGCGCTGTTCTTGGTAGGCGGCGAGGAGGACTTCGCGCAGGGTGTTGCGCTCCCAGTTGTCGACGGGTGTGGAGGCTGAAGAGGGTGTGTTTTGGGCATCGCCTTCACGGTGGATTCGGTATTGCATGATGTGATGTGCTTTCTTGTGGGCCGTCTGAATGTTCAGACGGCCTTATCGGTTTTAGTTGATGGAATAGCCGCGCAGGTATTGCGTACGTTCGCGGGTCATGCGTGTTTCACACTGCAGGCGCAGGTATTCTGCTTGCGCGGCGTTGTCTGCGGACGCGGCGGCTTGTTGGCAGTTGAGTTTTTTGCTTTGAATCCAGGTGCGTTGTTCGCCGAGGATTTGTTGTTTGACATCGCTGTCCATGCCGCCCCAGAGGTCGTTGATCTCGCCGTCTGCCTGACGGTTTTGCGCGCGCGCGTTGTCGAGCTCGCTTTGGCTGAGGCCGGGTGGCTCGTTGCGCGGAGTTTCACGGTCAGGACGCAGGACTTCGTAGTCTGAATTATCGTCATCATCGGTCAAGCCGACAGCTTGGCTGGCGGCGTTGTTTTCAAGGATGTCTTGCGGATCAATAGTCGGTGGCTCTTCCGTGTTTGGGTTTTGCAGCAGCTTGATGGCCTGCTCTTTGGATACGGGTTTGCCGTCTATCATGACG
>NZ_JBQCWZ010000519.1:0-949 GCF_051956895.1 Neisseria sp. P0021.S006 | reverse complement strand
TTCCAGATCGTCGCCGACGTGTGAGCCGACATTCAGGCTCCGGTACACGCCTTCGCTGACACCGCCGTTGCGCGTGGTAATAAGCGTTTTAACATTGGCAGGAGCAGGCCAGTCGGCAGTCAAAAAATTCTTGCCTTGCGGGGCGAGGTTTAGGGTATCTGTGATGGTTTTCATAATCTTTGAATCGCTGAATATTGGAACGGATTGATTTCAGACGGCCTCAAATAATATTTTAGGCCGTCTGAAAAATGGGTTTAATCCCTTACATAAACGACTTCGACATCGTAGTCGTCTTCATTCCAATCGTCGTCATCGTCCATGCCGAATTTCTCTTGCCATTCTTCCTCGTTGCTTAGGGATGAATCCAAACCGGCTTCCAGACGCAGGACGGAAAGCAGGTGGTACATATCGTCAGGTATAGGCGCTTCAAAGGAAACGGTTTCGCCGGTTTTCGGATGTACAAAGCTCAAGCGGTAGGCGTGCAGGGCTTGGCGCGCACCAAGGGCTTTGATGGCTTCTTTAACCGCATCGCTGCATGGATGGCGCAGGTTGCCGTAAACAGGGTCGGCGGCCAGCGGATGGTTGGCTTCGCGCATATGAACGCGGATTTGGTGGGTGCGGCCGGTTTCGAGCGAGCATTCGATGTAGCTGTGTGCCAAATAACGTTCCAACACTTTGACGTGGGTAATGGCAGGTTTGCCGCCGAATTTGACGACTGCCATTTTCAGGCGGTTGTGCGGATCGCGGCCGATTTGGGTTTCGATTTTGCCGTCGAAAGGAACAATGCCGTTGGCGACTGCGCGGTAAATGCGTTTGACTGTACGCTCTTGAAGCTGCTGAACCAATGAGTTTTGCGCCGGCAGGGTTTTAGCGACCACCATCAGGCCGCTGGTTTCTTTGTCCAAACGGTGTACGATACCCGCACGCGGCACTTGGCTTAATTCGGGAC
>NZ_JBQCWZ010000518.1:0-952 GCF_051956895.1 Neisseria sp. P0021.S006 | reverse complement strand
AAGCTGTACGAAGCCGCCTTCTTGAATTTGGCTGTCGAGATAGCAAAGGGCGGTCAATGTATGCTGTTCGTCGTTGAGGCCGGACATGTCTTCATCTCCTGCTTGTTCGGTGTGATCCAAATAGGCTGCGCTGAGTGTATAAAGAAATGAAGCGGAATCGGAAGTATCGAAATCTTGAAGGCGGAGCAGGGTAGTCATAATCATTAAAGGCCGTCTGAAAAAAGTGATTATATAATGTTTTCAGTCTGAACCTAGCGGCCGTTTTGCTTTACAATATCGGAAGATAAGAAAACATAGTGAGGAACCAAACCATGAGTACACAGTCTGAAAAAAACGTTGTAGTCATCAAGCCGCAGGATTTGCCGCTGCATTGCTCCGGCCCTAATCATGAAACATGGAACGGCCATCCGCGTGTGTTCTTGCCGATTCAGTCTAATAGTGAGATTGAATGCCCGTATTGCGGCACTTATTACCGTCTTGATGGCGAGATTCCGCATCATCATTACTGATCTATATCTATGTTGAACAAAATCATCTGCGCTTTGTGCGTGAGTTTGTGCGTTTCGTGTGGCTCGTATAAGGCCGTGCGTCCAGACGCGCCGTTACCGGTCATTGCACAGGCGCAGACGTATTCTGTCCGTTATCAATCCGCACAAGGTCGGACGATTACTGCAATTTATATCAACAGCCACAGCCCGATGATGGTTGAGTTGCGTGAAGGCAATACGGTTGAGAAACTGGTGCAAGTCCGCTTGCGGAGTCAGGGCGTCGAGTACGCCAATCCAAGCTCACGTTGGCAGATTGGCGACGGGTTTGCCGTGCTGATTCGCGGCGGAAAAGAAGTTGTATTTAAAGAGATTGTGGAATAGGGCGGTTTAGCCTTTAGCCAAATATTTGATTAAAGGCTTGGGCAAACCATAATCTGCTAAATGTTCCAATGATACCCAAAGGC
>NZ_JBQCWZ010000517.1:0-953 GCF_051956895.1 Neisseria sp. P0021.S006 | reverse complement strand
ACCTTGCCCTCACGCCCTGAAAAAGAGCCGTTCAGACGGTCGGTTTGGAAAAAACGGGCTGTCATGCTAGAATGCGTGGCGTAAATTTCAGAAAAACAGGGTGTAAATCAACACAATAGCCCTGATAATAACGTCAATCTCAAACACGACCTCATTTATTCCGAATGAAAACCTGATTTTCAGATCGGAAAAAAGACTCAAAGTCCTTTATCCCCAAAACTGTTTAAACCAGCAGGCGGTCGCGGCAGACCGGATGTGCCGGCATTCTGCAAACCTCAAAAAACAGACCGCCCCATTAAGGATAACGCGTGATTAAAAACAAATATTCCACTCGATTTAAAGCAACCCTCTTAGCGTTTCTGCTGCCGGCTTCAGGCATCATGACCGCATACGCCATTACCTACCCTCAACCTGCACAGACCGATTTCAAAGTCGAGCGTATTTCCGAAGAGCTGCCTGCCGTTTATGTGGAAACCAATACCTATCAATCCAGCTATTGGGCGCAAGAAGCCGTCCAAGCCGGCGACTCTTTGGCAGACGTTTTGACGCGCATGGGTGTCAACCAAGAAGACATCAAGCAAATCATGGCGAAAAACAATGCCAACCTCGACATGAAAAACCTGCGGACCAACCAATCCGTCAACATCCGCATCGACTCTTCAGGCCAAGTGACCGACGTTCAATTCTTTACCGATGAAGAATTGGAACGCAACTTGGTGGCTTTGGAAAAAGTCAAAGGCAAATGGCGCATTTCCAATGCCGAAATTGACATGAAAACCATGCCGACCCTGCGCTCCGTGCAAATCCGCACATCCGCCATCGGCGATATGCTCCGTGCCGAAATTCCTTCCGAAGTGTATATCCAGCTCAAAGAAATCTTTGCCGATTCGTTCAATATGAGTGACTTGGGCGAAGGCGATACCGTGCGTCTTTTGTACAACAGCATGTATTTC
>NZ_JBQCWZ010000516.1:0-953 GCF_051956895.1 Neisseria sp. P0021.S006 | reverse complement strand
ATACCCGTACACGCGATTTGTTTGAAGACTTTACTAAAGTCCTCAATACCGTTGATGCGCTGGTGTTGACCGAAGTTTATGCCGCAGGTGAAGAGCCGATTGCCGCAGCCGATTCCCGCGCCTTGGCGCGCGCCATCCGCGTATTGGGCAAACTTGAGCCTATTTACTGCGAAAACGTTGCCGACCTGCCGCAAATGCTGCTGAATGTTTTGCAAGACGGCGATGTTGTTCTGAATATGGGTGCCGGCAGCATCAACCGCGTTCCGTCTGCATTGGTGGAATTGTCGAAACAATCATAATAAACAGGCATATTGGCCTTTGAGGACAGATAGGTCGTCTGAATAATATTCAGACGGCCTGTATCAGTATTTAAGAAAGTGGAAATTATGCAGAATTTTGGCAAAGTGGCCGTGTTGATGGGTGGTTTCTCCAGCGAGCGCGAAGTTTCGCTGGACAGTGGCGCCGCTATTTTGGCTGCCTTGAAAAGCAAAGGCGTCGATGCCCATGCGTTCGACCCCAAAGAAACCCCGTTGTCTGAATTGAAAACACAAGGTTTTCAGACGGCCTTCAATATTCTGCACGGCACTTTCGGCGAAGATGGCGCGATTCAAGGTGCATTGGAGCTGATGGGTATTCCTTACACCGGTAGCGGCGTGGCCGCTTCTGCACTGGGTATGGACAAATACCGCTGCAAACTGATTTGGCAGGCTGTGGGCTTGCCTGTTCCTGAGTTTGCCGTATTGCATGACGACAGCAACTTTGATGCCGTTGAAGAAAAATTGGGCCTGCCGATGTTTGTGAAACCCGCCGCGGAAGGCAGTAGCGTCGGTGTGGTAAAAGTCAAAGAAAAAGGCCGTCTGAAAAGCGTTTACGAAGAATTGAAACATTTGCAGGGCGAAATCATTGCCGAACGCTTTATAGGCGGCGGCGAGTATTCTTGCCCGGTATTGAAC
>NZ_JBQCWZ010000515.1:0-954 GCF_051956895.1 Neisseria sp. P0021.S006 | reverse complement strand
CATCAAGCGCGGCCGTTGCCAATCTTTACCGTCGCGCCTCATTCGCGGATAATCCCAAACATTCCCGTTTCCAACCATTACAAAGGAATCATCATGGCATTTTTGAAACTGACCGAACAAAATGTTCAAGGCAAAACCGTTCTGATCCGCGCCGATATGAACGTACCGTTCAAAGACGGCAACATCAGCGACGACACCCGTATTCGCGCTTCGCTCGCATCCATTAAATACTGCTTGGACAACGGCGCGTCTGTGATCGTGATGACCCACCTCGGCCGTCCGACCGAAGGCGAATTCCATCCTGAAGACGATGTAGCGCCTGTTGCCGCGCATTTGGGCAAACTGTTGGGCAAAGACGTAAAAGTATTGAACGACTGGCGTGAAAACAAACCGACTTTGAACGCCGGTGATGTCGTGATGCTGCAAAACGTGCGCATCAACAAAGGCGAGAAGAAAAACGACTTGGAGCTGGGCAAAGCCTACGCTTCTTTGTGCGACGTGTTCGTCAACGACGCATTCGGTACCGCCCACCGCGCCCAGGCTTCGACTGAAGCCGTCGCCCAAGCCGCACCGGTTGCCTGCGCCGGCGTGTTGATGGCGGGCGAACTCGACGCTTTGGGCAAAGCCCTGAAACAACCGGCTCATCCGATGGTCGCCATCGTTGCCGGCAGTAAAGTGTCTACCAAACTGACCATCCTCGAATCTTTGGCCGATAAAGTCGACCAACTCATCGTCGGTGGCGGCATTGCCAATACTTTCCTGTTGGCAGAAGGCAAAGCCATCGGCAAATCTTTGGCCGAACACGATTTGGTGGAAGAATCCAAAAAAATCATGGCGAAAATGGCGGCCAAAGGTGGCTCCGTACCGCTGCCGACCGATGTGGTTGTCGCTAAAGCCTTTTCCGCCGATGCGGAAGCTGTGGTGAAAGACATTGCCGACGTTGCCGAAGACGAC
>NZ_JBQCWZ010000514.1:0-954 GCF_051956895.1 Neisseria sp. P0021.S006 | reverse complement strand
CCAATGAAGTTTGGGAAAGGGTATTTATATCACACTTTGCCGCCGCGCTGATAACGCCGGCGGTTTCTTTTGATATGTTGCAAGTTTGCTTCTAGTCTTCAGACGGCCTTGTCGGAAGGTAAACGTCAAAACGCGTGCTTTTGCCTGTGTATTGATAAGCAGGTTTGCGCCCGTCGAGAAATTCGCCCAAGCGCGGGCGTTTGACGACAATGCGCTTTTTGGCAGTATTCAACGCTGTGTCCAGAAGCTCTGCTTCGTCTTGAGCTGCGCCGACCAAGTCGTGGAAATAGGACATTTCTTTTTTCACGGCGGCGGTTTTGCGGCGCTCCGGATACATCGGGTCGAGGTACACCACATCGGGCCTGCCGTTTTGAGTAGCCAATTTCTGCATCAAATCAACGGAATTGCCGAAATGCAAAGTAATGCGTTGGGCAATCTCCCGTGCCTCTTCACTTTGCCCTGCCCTGTTGAGGCCGTCTGAAAGTAGACAGGCAACGGCAGGATTTTGTTCAAAAGTTTGTACATTCAAACCCAACGAGGCAAGCACAAAACTGTCGCGTCCCAGTCCGCCGGTAGCGTCCCAGACAGTCGGTTGCGCAGTGTGGTTGACGGCTTTGGCAATCAACTCGCCTCCGCCTTTAGTACGCCGATAATGGGCGGTACCGCCATCAAAATCAACGCGGACACGGCCTTTTTCACCGGAGCGGCACAAGCTGATGCCGCTTTCGTCAGCAATAAGGAAACTGCCTTCTTCAGGCTGTCGGTCGATAACGGTCAGCCCGAACGGCTCGGCAAGGCTGCGAAGTTCGGCGGATGCGGTTTCGTCAAAATAAATCTTGTACATAAGGCTTATGTTTCAGACGGCCTTGAAAATTCAGGCCGTCTGAACGTTTTAATTGATGTCCAAGCGTTCCATGCGGTAGCGCATAGAGCGGAAGCCTGTCTATTATACAC
>NZ_JBQCWZ010000513.1:0-964 GCF_051956895.1 Neisseria sp. P0021.S006 | reverse complement strand
AAGTACAACGGGGAATGCGGCCAAGCCGTCCAAACCGTCGGTCAGGTTAACAGCATTGGATGTGCCGACGATGGTCAGGTAGGACAATACCAAGAAGCCGACTACACCAAGCGGCAAGGCAACTTGTTTGAAGAAGGGAACAATCAGGATATTGTTGGCAGAATTTGTCGCAAGGTAGAACAACGCCAAACCGGCGATAATGGCAACGCTGGATTGCCACACCATTTTGAATTTGGCAGACACGCCGTTAGGGTCCTTATAAACCACTTTGCGCCAGTCGTCGTAAAAACCGAGTGCGCCGGTAGCAAGCAAGACTCCTAAGAGAATCCAGATATAAGGATTTGCCCAGTTGCCCCACAAGATTGTGGACACGGTAATGGCGGTTAAAATCAGCGAGCCGCCCATGGTTGGCGTACCGTTTTTGATCAGGTGGGTTTGAGGTCCGTCGGTACGGACGGCTTGGCCGACTTTAAGCGCAGTCAGCTTGCGAATGGTCCACGGACCCAACAATAATGAAAATACCAGCGCAGTCAGCGCAGCCATTACGGCACGAAATGTGGTGTATTGAAAAATATTCAGACCGGTTAACCAGTTACTGAAATGTGCGAGCCATAAAAACATGGGGCTTCCTTTTTTGTTTTTGTTGTTACAGCGGGCTTATTGCCCAATTAAGAATAAATCGGTATGCCGTCTGAAATTGCAGACGGCCTTGTTGAGTAAGATTATTTCTCTACCACGCAAATCGGATAGTTTCCAGGATTCTTTCCGCCGCCCAAGTCCAAACAGGTATCTTCATAAATAAATGCCTGTACTTTCATTCCGGCATAAAACGCGGCAATCAGCAAACCAGTCAATAGTAAAATCTTTTTCATATTTCAGACGGTCTTTTACGCGGTTGTTGCTGCCAACGCCTCGACCACTTCTTCCATCTTCATAAAGCGCGAGCCCTTGACCAATACAGTAG
>NZ_JBQCWZ010000512.1:0-965 GCF_051956895.1 Neisseria sp. P0021.S006 | reverse complement strand
GATGCGTTTGAAGTGGGGCAAGATGTATTTGATGCGTTTTGCACCTCTACGCCGGAAGCTGTCGATGCGTTTGAAGACATCGGCAGCGGCAAATACCTTGCCGACATTTACGCTTTGGCGCGCATGGTTCTGCACCGCGAAGGCGTGAACATGATTTATGGCGGCACCCATTGCACCGTCTTGGAACGCGATACTTTCTTCTCCTATCGCCGCGACGGACAAACCGGCCGCATGGTCAGCCTGATTTGGCTGGAAAAATAAGCGTTGTATCTTATAGACAAGGCCGTCTGAAATACTTTCCGTTTACGGTTTCAGACGGCCTAAACATTATTCGTTATAATCCGACGATACCGTAACCGGTTTCAACGAAGGAATATCTAATGAAAAAAATCCTATTGCCTGCACTCGCCATATTGCTTGCCTCTTGCGGTTTTCACCTGAAAGGCACAGGCGTGACTTCGCAACCGCTGCCTTATCAAAACTGGCATGTAGAAGGCGGAGCCGTCATGCAAAAAGCGCTGGAAAATGCCTTACGCCGTGCCGACGGCCATCCGGTTAGCGAAGCCGAATCACAAATCACCCTGCGCGTTGTCGACTTCCAAAAACGTCGCGATATCTACACCATCACCCGCGCCGCCGCAATCAACGAATACCTGCTGGCCATGACCGTCAAAGTCCAAGCCTTCCGCAACGGCGAGCCGGTTGGCGAACCGATGGAAGTCAAGGTTCACCGCACCATGGACTACGCCGACAGCGAAGTTTTGGGCAAACAGGAAGAGGAAGAAACCATTTGGTCTGAAATGCGCATCGACGCCGCAGATCAAATCGTCCGCCGCCTGACTTTCCTGAAGGCGCGATAATGGCTGCCGCACCCATTGAGAGCCTGCGCCCCGATACGCCGCTCAAACCGTTGTACATTATTCACGGCGAAGAGGATTTGTTGCGCATCGAGGCTTTGGATACGC
>NZ_JBQCWZ010000511.1:0-967 GCF_051956895.1 Neisseria sp. P0021.S006 | reverse complement strand
AAGCGCAGGGCAGCAAGGCGCCGATTGCGCGCGTGGCGGACAAGGTGGCGGCGGTGTTCGTGCCAACTGTCGTGGGCATTGCACTTTTGACTTTTATCGTTACTTGGCTGATTAAAAGCGATTGGACGGTGGCACTGATGCACGCCGTTGCCGTTTTGGTGATTGCCTGCCCGTGCGCGCTCGGTCTGGCGACGCCCGCCGCGATTATGGTCGGCATGGGCAAGGCGGTGAAACACGGCATTTGGTTTAAAGACGCGGCGGCGATGGAAGAAGCCGCCCACGTCGATGCCGTCGTATTGGACAAAACCGGCACGCTGACCGAAGGCAAGCCGCAGGTTGCTGCCGTTTATTGCGTTCCCGACAGTGGTTTTGACGAAGACGCTTTGTACCGCATCGCCGCCGCCGTCGAACAAAACGCCGCCCACCCACTCGCCCGTGCTATCGTCTCCGCCGCCCAAGCGCGCGGTTTGGATATTCCCACCGCACAAGACGCGCAAACCGTTGTCGGCGCAGGCATTACCGCCGAAGTCGAAGGCGTGGGTTTGGTGAAAGCGGGCAAAGCCGAATTTGCCGAATTGACCTTGCCGAAGTTTTCAGACGGCGTTTGGGACATTGCAAGCATTGTCGCAGTCTCGGTTGATAACAAACCCATCGGCGCATTCGCGCTCGCCGACGCGCTGAAAGCCGACACCGCCGAAGCCATAGGCCGTCTGAAAAAACACGGCATCGACGTTTACATCATGAGCGGCGACAACCAAGGCACGGTCGAATACGTCGCCAAACAACTGGGCATCGCACACGCCTTCGGCAACATGAGTCCGCGCGACAAAGCCGCCGAAGTGCAGAAACTCAAAGCCGCCGGCAAAACCGTAGCAATGGTCGGCGCCGGCATCAACGACGCCCCCGCGCTCGCCGCTGCCAACGTCAGCTTCGCCATGAAAGGCGGTGCGGACGTTGCCGAACACAC
>NZ_JBQCWZ010000510.1:0-967 GCF_051956895.1 Neisseria sp. P0021.S006 | reverse complement strand
CAATGGCACAGCCTATCCGATCCCGAACTCGAACACAGCCTCATCACCCGCATCGATTTCAACCTGTTTTGCCGTTTTGACGAACTGAGCATCCCCGATTACAGCACCTTATGCCGCTACCGCAACTGGCTGGCGCAAGACGACACCTTGTCCGAATTGCTGGAACTGATCAACCGCCAACTGACCGAAAAAACCTAAAAATAGAGAAAGCATCTGCTGCTGTCGTTGACGCTACCATTATTCAGACCGCCGGCAGCAAACAGCGCCAGGCCATAGAAGTCGATGATGAAGGGCAAGTTAGCGGCCAAACCACACCGAGTAAAGACAGCGATGCCCGTTGGATAAAGAAAAACGGCCTCTACAAACTCGGCTACAAACAACATACCCGCACCGATGCGGAAGGCTATATCGAGAAACTGCACATCACTCCCGCCAATGCCCATGAGTGCAAACACCTGTCGCCTTTGTTGGAAGGTCTATCTAAAGGTACGACCGTTTATGCCGACAAAGGCTATGACAGTGAGGAAAACCGGCAACATCTGGAAGAGCATCGGTTACTGGACGGTATTATGTGCAAAGCCCACCGCAAACATCCGCTGTCGGAAGCGCAAACCAAACGCAACCGATATTTGTCAAAGACTCGTTATGTGGTCGAACAAAGCTTCGGTACACTGCACCGTAAATTCCGCTACGCCCGGGCAGCCTATTTCGGGCTGATTAAAGTGAGTGCACAAAGCCACCTGAAGGCGATGTGTTTGAACCTTTTGAAAGCCGCCAACAGGCTAAGTGTGCCTGTTGCCGCCTAAAAGGTGGCCCGGATGCCTGCTTAATCAGGTATCCAAGGGGGATTAAGGGGGTATTTGAGTAGAATCAGTGGATATTTGAAATAAAAACAGCCGAAAACCTGTGTTGGGATTTCGGCTGTCGGGAAAAAGGAATTTTGCAAAAGTCTCCAAAGGTTAAGAAC
>NZ_JBQCWZ010000509.1:0-968 GCF_051956895.1 Neisseria sp. P0021.S006 | reverse complement strand
CACTCTGCCCTATGCAGCCTTAGCAGAAAACACGGCAACACCCCGGCCCGAACAAACTGCCGAGCTGCAAACTGTCAACGTAACCGGCAAAAACCGTTCTACCCGCACCGAAAACCGCGACTCCTACACAACTTCAGCCATGCGTACCACCACCGGCCTTGCCTTGTCCCCGAAAGAAACGCCGCAGTCGGTGAGCGTGATTACCAAGACACAAATCAATGAGCAGGGGATTACCAACTTGGTTGATGCCCTGAAAACCACTACCGGTGTCAACGTCATCCGTGATGCCGGCATTCCGCGCTTCCAATCGCGCGGGTTCTATATCGACCAAATCGAAGAGGACGGAATCTCATCTACCGTCCCCGGCGCCATCAACAATCCGATGTATGACGCGCAAAGCATGAACGACATCGCCGTTTACGACCATATCGAAGTCGTGCGCGGTGCGACCGGGCTGACGCAGGCAAACGGCGAGCCAGGCGGTACGTTGAACGCCGTACGCAAACGCCCCACCGGCGAACGCATTATTCAGAGTGAAGCCCAAATCGACCGCTTCGGTAAAGTCCGCACCACGGGGGACTTTTCAGGTCTTCTGAACGATGAAAGCACTTTGCGCGGCCGCGCCGTCGTCGCATTGGAACGCGACAAAAATTTCAAAGACCGCGTCAAAGGCGGCAATGCCACGCTTTACGGCGTGATGGACGCATCCGTCGGCGACAACACCAAAATCACTTGGGGCGGCCTCTATCAGCGCAAACACACCAAGCCCGACGACTGGGGCGTGGCATTGAACCTGCCGCGCGATACCTATCTGGGCTACAACTGGAACAAAGGCATTTACGACAAGGCGAACGCATTCGCCGAAGTAGAGCACTATTTCAACGACAACTGGCGTTATACCGGCAAGCTGGATTGCAACTACAACGAAAATATCAAGAAAAACAGCGGCATTTACAATACGTCCACGT
>NZ_JBQCWZ010000508.1:0-968 GCF_051956895.1 Neisseria sp. P0021.S006 | reverse complement strand
CCACTACACCTACGTTTTCATGGGCGACGGCTGCATGATGGAAGGCGTATCGCATGAAGCCTGCTCGCTTGCCGGTACTTTGGGCTTGGGCAAACTGATTGTTTTATATGATGACAACAATATTTCCATCGATGGTAAAGTGGACGGTTGGTTTACCGAAAATATTCCGCAACGCTTTGAAAGCTACGGCTGGCATGTGATTCCAAATGTAAACGGTCATGACACTGATGCCATTCAGACGGCCATTGAAGCGGCCAAAGCCGAAACCGGCAAACCTTCCCTGATTTGCTGCAAAACCTTAATCGGTAAAGGCAGTGCCAACAAAGAAGGCAGTCACAAAACCCACGGTGCGCCTTTGGGTGCGGATGAGATCGAAGCCACGCGCAAACATTTGGGTTGGGCTTATCCTGCGTTTGAAATCCCTCAAGAAATCTATGCAGCATGGGATGCAAAAGAAAAAGGCGCGAAACTTGAGGCCGAATGGAACGAACTCTTCGCTCAATATCAAGCCAAATATCCTGCCGAAGCTGCAGAATTCGTGCGCCGCATGGATAAAAAACTGCCTGAAAATTTCGATGCTTACGTTCAAGCCGCATTGAAAGAAGTGTGTGCCAAAGCAGAAACCATCGCGACCCGTAAAGCCAGCCAAAACAGCATCGAAATCTTGGCAAAAGAGCTGCCTGAATTGGTGGGCGGTTCTGCCGACTTGACCCCGTCCAACCTGACTGACTGGTCAAACAGCGTTTCCGTTACCCGCGAACACGGCGGCAACTATATTCACTACGGCGTGCGTGAATTCGGTATGGGCGCGGTGATGAATGGCCTTACCCTGCATGGCGGTGTTAAACCATTCGGCGCGACTTTCCTGATGTTCAGCGAATACGAGCGTAACGCCTTACGTATGGCTTCGCTGATGAAAATCAACCCTGTATTTGTGTTCACCCACGATTCCATCGGTTTGGGCGAAG
>NZ_JBQCWZ010000507.1:0-968 GCF_051956895.1 Neisseria sp. P0021.S006 | reverse complement strand
AATCCGCAGCCGCGCCTTTTCCGCGTTCCCGAACACCAAGGCATCATTAACCGCATGGGTTTCAACAACCACGGCATCGACGCAATGATCCGCAACATTGAAAACAGCCGTTTTAAAGGCATTTTGGGCATCAACATCGGCAAAAATGCCGTTACGCCGATTGAAAATGCGGCCGACGATTATCTGATTTGCTTGGAAAAAGCCTACGCCCACGCAAGCTACATCACGGTCAATATTTCCTCCCCCAATACGAAAAACCTGCGCGCCTTGCAGGGCGGCGACGAATTGAGCGCATTGTTGGAGGCCTTGAAAAACAAACAGGCGCAACTGGCAGCCGCGCATGGCAAATATGTGCCTCTGGCGGTCAAAATCGCGCCGGATTTGGACGAAGCGCAAATCGACGACATCGCCCATGTGGTCAAATCTGTGGAAATGGACGGCATCATCGCCACCAACACAACCATCGACAAATCAAGCTTGGACAGCCATCCGCTCGCAGGCGAACAAGGCGGCTTGAGCGGCTTGCCCGTTCGCGAGAAAAGCAATCAGGTGTTGAAACTTTTGGCGGAACGCATTGACGGCAAGCTGCCGATTATCGGCGTCGGCGGCGTCATGAACGGCGCGGACGCGGCAGAAAAAATCCGCTTGGGTGCCAGTGCGGTTCAGGTGTACAGCGGTTTGATTTATCGCGGCCCTGAGTTGATTAAAGAGTGTTTGGCTGCGTTGAAATGATACTTTCCTAAAAAACAAGGCCGTCTGAAATCTTTCAGACGGCCTTTTGCTATGCTTTCATTCTTCAAACAGATTGCCTTGTGCCAATAAGGTTTTGACCGGTGCGAAATCGCGGCGGTGTTCCGGCAATACGCCGTATTGTTTCAATGCGGCCAAATGTTGCGCCGTGCCGTAGCCTTTGTGGCGGTCAAACCCGTATTGCGGATAGCGTTTCGCCAATTCATACATTTCTGCAT
>NZ_JBQCWZ010000506.1:0-972 GCF_051956895.1 Neisseria sp. P0021.S006 | reverse complement strand
TACCGTCCTCAAAGGCTTGGAGCCGGTCAAAGAACGTCCCGGTATGTACACCCGTACCGACAGCCCGACCCATATCTGTCAGGAAGTGATTGATAACGCGGCGGACGAGGCATTGGGCGGTTTCGCGACTGCAATCGACGTGCAAATTCATGAAGACGGTTCGCTTTCCGTCCGTGATAACGGTCGCGGTATTCCCGTCGGCCTGCACCCTGAAGAAGGCGTACCCGTAGTCGAACTCGTGTTTACCCGTCTGCACGCAGGCGGCAAGTTCAATAAAAAAGACGGCGGCAGCGCGTATGCCTTTTCAGGCGGCCTGCACGGCGTCGGCGTATCTGTTACCAATGCCCTTTCCACCCGCCTTGAAGTAACAGTCAAACGCGAAGGTAAAGTCCACCGCATCGTCTTTTCCGGTGGCGACGTCATCGAGCCTTTGACAGAAGTGGGCAAATGCGCCGTCAAAGACAGCGGTACCGAAGTGCGCGTGTGGCCGGACGGCAAATATTTTGAAAGCCCAAATTACAGCATTCCCGAACTCGAACGCCTGCTGCGCGCCAAAGCCGTATTGCTGCCCGGCGTGCGCGTTTCCCTGACCCGTCCGGTCAAAGGCGAGGATGAAGCGCACACCCAAACTTGGCACTATCCGGACGGCCTGAAAAGCTATCTGACCGACCTGATTGCCGACGCACAAGAAGCCGTACCTATCTTCTCCTGCGAAAACTACATTTCAGACGGCCACAACGGCGATTTCAGCATCGGCGAAGGCGCCGCCTTTGCCCTGACTTGGCTGGAAGAAGGCTCATGCGCCAACGAAAGCTATGTCAACCTGATTCCCACCCCTCTGGGCGGTACTCATGAAGCAGGCTTGAAACAAGCCGTGTTCAACGCCGTAAACAACTTCATCAATCTACACAACCTCTTGCCGCGCGGCGTGAAAGTACAACGCGACGACGTGTTCAGCAAAACCGCCTTCGT
>NZ_JBQCWZ010000505.1:0-973 GCF_051956895.1 Neisseria sp. P0021.S006 | reverse complement strand
AGCTTTACCGGCGGTGTAAACGTGAAGTTTTAAAATCAGACAGCAAACAAAAAAGGTTTTCAGACGGCCGTCTGAAAACCTTTTTCTTGTTTTAACCAATCATTTAAAACTGACTATTAATCTTTCAACACATCTTGCACAGCCGCTTGAATCTTAGCTGCCGCTGCTTCGATTTGCTGTTGTTCGGTAGATTGGCTTGCCACTGTTTCAACCGGAGCCGCTTGTGAAGCAGGCGCAGCTTGTGGAGCTGCGGCTTTAGGCTCAGATTCAGTTTGCGGCGCAGTCAGCGGCAAACGCGCCAATACAGTGCTGACGCCGGTAACTTTATCGCCAATCGCCACTTGCGCCTGAGCATCGACAGGCAGATACATATCCACGCGCGAACCAAAGCGGATAAAGCCATAGCGTTCGCCGCGAGACAGTTTCGCACCTGCTTGGGTGTAGCACAAAATACGACGCGCCACCAAACCGGCCACTTGAACAAAAGTAATTTCACGACCAGAAGCTGTAGTCGCCAAAACCGCGTTACGTTCGTTTTCCGTGCTGGCTTTGTCCAAATCCGCATTCACGAATTTGCCTTTGTTATAGACCACTTTCGTTACTGTACAATCGGCAGGCGATTTTTGCGAATGCACGTTGAACACGTTCATAAAAATACTGATTTTCAAAGCATCGACATCACGATACGGATCGCGTGCGCGCTCAACCACCACGATACGACCGTCAACCGGGCTCAACACCGCTTCAGGATTTTGCGGAATCTCACGCGCAGGGTCGCGGAAAAACTGCAATGCAAATACGGTAAACACCCAAAACGGCAAAGACCACCAGCCGCAACACATCGACACCAGCAGGCTTAAAGCCAAACCGCCGCCGATAATCGGCCAGCCCTCACGGGCGATAATCGGGTGGGGATACAAACGGTTCATCACTTATCCTTCATTTAATAATTTCAAAATCGCCGCCACCATAT
>NZ_JBQCWZ010000504.1:0-974 GCF_051956895.1 Neisseria sp. P0021.S006 | reverse complement strand
CTTATCTGTCGCCGTGTGAAGAGTTCCAACGTTTCAAAACCCATCCTGAAATCCGCAAAACCTTCGAAGGCGGTCGCCGTATCGCTTATGGTGCTCGTTCGCTGATTGAAGGCGGTTTGCAAAGCCTGCCGAAACTCTCGTTCAGAGGCGGCGTTTTGGTCGGCGATGCCGCAGGTTTCCTGAATATGCCGCGCATCAAAGGCATCCATACGGCCATGAAATCCGCCATGCTTGCCGCAGAAGCCGTGTTCCCTTTGTTGGAAAACCTCGAAGAAGTGGAGGGTTTCGACAGCGGCAAAGAGGCGGCGGATTATCAGCAACGGTTTGAACAAAGCTGGCTGTATCAAGAGCTTTACGCCGCACGCAATGTCCGTCCGTCATTCAAATGGGGCGTTTACCTCGGCTCAATCTATACCGGCATCGACCAAATGATTTTTAGAGGCAAAGCCCCGTGGACCTTGAAACATCACGGCAAAGACAACGAGCAGCTCAAAAAAGCCGCCGAATGCAAGCCGATTGATTATCCGAAACCCGACGGAGTTTTGACCTTCGACCGTTTGAGCAGCGTCTTCCTTGCCAACCTTGCGCACGAAGAAAATCAGCCCGACCATTTGGTGCTGAAAAATCCGCAGGTCATGATAGACGTAAACTACAAAGAATACGCCTCGCCCGAAACCCGCTATTGTCCGGCCGGCGTATATGAAATCGTCGAAGAAAACGGCAGTCCGCGTATGCAAATCAACGCCGCCAACTGCGTTCACTGCAAAACGTGCGACATCAAAGACCCAACGCAAAACATCACTTGGATTTGTCCCGAAGGCGCAAGCGGACCGAATTACGGCGGAATGTAATTGACTGTTTTGAAGTCAAAACCTAAAGGCCGTCTGAAAAGTTTCAGACGGCCTCTATCCTATTATTTCATCAATGGAAGCATTATGAACACGCACATTTGGCAGGCAGGCCGATTTGAAATC
>NZ_JBQCWZ010000503.1:0-980 GCF_051956895.1 Neisseria sp. P0021.S006 | reverse complement strand
GTTTTTTAGTTCTTCAATCTGTTCATCTACATCTTTTACCTTAAATTGTGTTTTGCCCATATCATGCAGATGTAAGACGATTCTTTTTATAATTTCTATCGTTCCATCAATATGTTCCCCATTGATCCGTGCGGAATATTTTGTTTTCGCCATTAAGTCTTCCTATCAAAGTTAAGTTTTCTAATTTAATTATTTGGGGTAATGCATTGATTTTCCTATGACCGTCATTCCCGCGTAGGCGGGAATCCAGAAGCTTGAATTTACAGTAGTCTTTGAGTATTTCTGAAATGCAGGGGGCTGGATTTCCACCTGCGCGGGAATGACGGCGGTTGGTTCGGTATTATACGCAAAAGAACATATAAAGGTCGTCTGAAAACAGATATAGCAGAATGCGCTAAATCGTTTTCAGACGACCTTTCTCTTTAAAGCCGAATCAAATCAGCCTGCCGGTTAACCCAACGCCTTCCTTGCTCCGGCAAAGAGGCGGTACCAGCCGGACAGTTCCGTCCAGTCTTCCGGTTTCCAGCTCATTTGCGCGGCGCGGTACACGCGTTCGGGGTGGGGCATCATGATGGTAACGCGGCCGTCGGCATTGGTCACGCCGGCAATGCCTTGCGGCGAGCCGTTGGGGTTGAGCGGGTAGGTTTGGGTAACTTGGTTTTGTCCGTCGACGTATTGCAGAGCGATGCCGAGGCCGTCTGAAATTTTGCCGCCGTGAAGCGCGAAGTCGGCGCGGCCTTCGCCGTGGCTGACCACAACAGGCAGGCTGGAGCCTTGCATTTCGTTCAGAATCAGCGATGCGGATTTTGGAACATGAACCATGCTCAGGCGCGCTTCAAACTGCTCGCTCAAGTTGCGTTTGAATTTAGGCCATGCCTCTGCGCCCGGGATAATCTCGGCAAGGTTGCTGACCATTTGACAGCCGTTGCACACGCCCAATGTCAGCGTGTTCGGATCGGCAAAGAAGGCGGCAAATTGGT
>NZ_JBQCWZ010000502.1:0-981 GCF_051956895.1 Neisseria sp. P0021.S006 | reverse complement strand
TAGCCGTAGAAGCCGGACATGCCGACGGTTGGTATAAATACGTCGGTTTGAACGGCGCCGTGGTCGGTATCAACCGCTTTGGCGAGTCTGCACCTGCTGACTTGCTGTTCAAAGAATTCGGATTTACCGTAGACAATGTGGTTGCCACTGTTAAATCCGTTTTGTAAATCAGATTTTTGATTGAGATAAAAAGGCCGTCTGAAATTTCAGACGGCCTTTTATTTTTTAGTCGGTTAAACAGTTTCTGTTTCAGGTTTGACCTTGCTTTTCTTAAACTTCAACACGGCTTCTTCTTTCGCTGCATCCCAGTCTATCAGCACAAAGCCGCCTTCGGCGAGTTTGCCGAACAGGAGTTCGTCGGCGAGCGGTTTGCGGATTTTTTCCTGAATCAGGCGGTTCATTGGGCGTGCGCCCATTTGCGGGTCGAAACCTTTTTCCGCCAGATATTTACGCAATGCCGGCGTGAATTCGGCTTCGACTTTTTTGTCGAGGAGCTGGTGTTCGAGCTGGAGCAGGAATTTGTCCACGACTTTAACGATAATAGGCTCGGACAAGGGCGCAAATGGGATAATCGCGTCTAAGCGGTTGCGGAACTCGGGCGTGAAGAGCTTGTTGATGGCCTGCATTTCATCGCCGCGCTCGCGTTTGGCGGTAAAGCCGAGGCTGGGGCGGCTGAGGCTTTCCGCGCCGGCGTTGGTGGTCATAATCAGGATGACGTTGCGGAAGTCGGCACTCTTGCCGTTGTTGTCGGTCAGTTTGCCTGCATCCATGACTTGTAGGAGGACGTTGAAAATATCGGGGTGAGCTTTTTCGATTTCGTCCAAGAGCAACACGCAATGCGGCTGTTTGTTGACGGCTTCGGTCAAAAGGCCACCTTGTTCAAAGCCGACGTAGCCAGGCGGCGCGCCGATGAGGCGCGATACGGCATGGCGTTCCATGTATTCGGACATATCAAAGCGTTGCAGCGGTACGCCCATCGAG
>NZ_JBQCWZ010000501.1:0-981 GCF_051956895.1 Neisseria sp. P0021.S006 | reverse complement strand
ATTTTGGGCGGCATGGGCAAAGGGCAGGACTTCACGCCCCTGCGCGATGCGCTTGCCGGCAAGGCAAAAGGCGTATTCCTGATCGGCGTCGATGCGCCGCAAATCCGCCGCGATTTGGACGGCTGCGGTCTGAATATGACCGACTGCGCCACTTTGGAAGAAGCGGTTCAGACGGCATATGCCCAAGCCGAAGCGGGCGATATCGTGTTGCTCAGCCCAGCTTGTGCGAGCTTCGATATGTTCAAAGGCTATGCACACCGTTCGGAAGTGTTTATCGAAGCGTTTAAGGCTTTGTAAGGCCGTCTGAAAGATGAAAGTCGGGTTGAAAATCGGCTTGGCGACAGTTGTACTTTTGGCTGTTGCTGCTTCGGTGTTCTGGTTTGCTGCGCCGATTCGTTCCAAGACTACTGTTACCACGCCAAGCGAAGCGCCGTTGCCTGAAGATGCCGTTATCGACAGATTGGTCGTACATAAAAGCAAGCGCACCATGTCGGCGTACTCGCAAGGCAGGTTGCTAAAAACCTATCCTATTTCGCTGGGCAAACAACCGGTCGGGCATAAACAGTTTGAAGGCGACGGCAAAACGCCCGAAGGAAAATACCGCATCAATGAACGTAATCCCAACAGCGGCTACCACAAAAACCTCGGCGTTTCCTACCCCAACGAAGCCGACAAAGCCTACGCGGCGGCACAAGGCAAAAGTCCGGGCGGGCTGATTAAAATCCACGGCATGAAAAACGGTTGGGGTTTTATCGGCAAAAAACACCTGCAAAAAGACTGGACCAACGGCTGCATCGCGGTAACGGACGAGGAAATCGACGAACTCTACCGCAGCGTGAAACACAACGCGGAAATTGAGATTCTGCCGTAAACCTTGTGCGTCATTGCCTCAAAGGTCGTCTGAAAACGTTAAGGCAGTTTCAGACGACCTTTTTGCAGCAACGGTAAACTTGTTCCTTGCCTTTATCCGGTGTTACTGTT
>NZ_JBQCWZ010000500.1:0-982 GCF_051956895.1 Neisseria sp. P0021.S006 | reverse complement strand
TTTGTTGATCAGACGGCGTGCAACAGGACCACCGATCAAACCGCCGAATACCAGGCCGAATGTTGCAGAAGCCATACCTAAGCCGGTTGCGCCGGTCAGGCCGAATTTGCTTTCAAAGTCAGGACCCCATGCACCGGCGGTACCGTGACCACCGGTCAGGGTAATCGAACCGGTAATCAGGCCAATCAGCGGATCCAAGCCCAATGCGCTCGCCAAGCCGACACCGACAAAGTTTTGGACGATGATAAATGCGCCCACCACGGCGGTAAAGATAACCAAAGGCAAACCGCCCGCTTTCAAACGGGAGAAGTCGGCGCTCAAACCGATGGATGTAAAGAAGATGAGCATGAACGCATCTTGCAGCGGTTTTTCAAATTTGAAGCTGACGCCGTAGGCTTCGTGCAGGGCGAACAGGACGATAGCGGCAACCAAACCGCCGGCGACCGGCTCGGGAATATTGAAGTCTCGTAAGAATTTGATTTTTTGAACCAGAAATTTACCAACCAGCAACACGAGTGTGGCGGCAATCAGTGTGTAATAACTGTTGAATTCCCATTCCATGTTGTTTCACCTCCTAGAAATGTTTTTCCGAGCATCCGTTTTTGTTCCGGATGTAGTGTGTTTCAACGCTTGGCGTTATCCGCCGAGTGTCATGGTATTGATGCGCGGGCAAGGTGTTTTCAGAAAGAAATGAAAACAATGACGTGTCCGTGAAAAATAACTGGCAAATATTAGGGGAATAGTTAAAGATTGTCAAAAAATGCGAGTGTAAATATTTTCAGACGGCCTTTTGACCGATGGCATGGTGCACTTCGCGGCGCCATTGTTCTAATAGGGATGTTAATGATTCGGCCGAAGTGTGGCCGTTGCTGATGGCGGCCTGCAGCCAGTAGCAGGCGGTCGGAACATGACAGCCGACACCTTGCCCGTGATAGTAAAAACAGGCGAGGTGGTATTGGGCGGAAGGGTGGTTTTGTTCGGC
>NZ_JBQCWZ010000499.1:0-983 GCF_051956895.1 Neisseria sp. P0021.S006 | reverse complement strand
TAAGATTGTTCGCGGATGGAAATCATGGTGTTCTCCTTGTTAAATTATTGCTTCATCAGAAATTTTTTGATTGAGGCCGGAGTAAAACTGCTGAACACGCCGCCTGCAACAATGAGAACCATGCCGGCGGCTTCCTGCCAAGTGATTTTATCGCCGAAAAGCAGGACGCCGGACAGGGCGGAGAAAACGACAGCCAGGTAGGAAAGCGAGGCAACGGTAAATTTCTTGCCGACCTTATAGGCGCGGGTCATGGCAAGTTGGGCAATCATGGCGGAGATGCCGATGCCGGCCAGATAGGGCAGGGAAGACACGGTCAGCGGATGCCAGCCGGTAAAGCAACTCCAAATGGCAGACATAATCAGGCCGGTAAGCGACAGATAAAACACCACGCGCCAGCCCGGCTCGCCCAAAAGCGAGAGTTCGCGCACCTTCAAATACGCCCAGCCCGACATGGCGCCGCCTGCTAAGCTGACCAGCGCGGCAAATTCCTGTCCGCCTTGAAAAGATGGGTTGAGCAACAGGATAACGCCGATAAAGCCCATAACCAAAATGGCTTGGGTATAAAGCGTAATTCTTTCTTTTAAAATGAAAAATGAAAAGATGGCAAGCCAGATGGAGGACGTGTAGTTGAGTGTGACGCCTGTTGCCAGCGGCAGATGCATGACGGAATAAATCGTGCACATCATAGCAAGCGTGCCGATGACGCTGCGGTTAAGATGGGTTTTCCAATGCGGCGTGGAAAATGTGTTGCCTTGCGCTTTGGCCATGATGCCTAAGAACAGGGTGGAGACCAGCATGCGCCAAAAGACCAGCTCGCCGCTGGAAAAGCCGAATTGCGTTGAGGCGGCTTTGACGGAGAGGTTCATGACGGTAAAGCCGAGCGCGGCAATAACCATCCATGCTGAACCGAGCGGATCTTTTCTAACAGTGTCCAGTTGATGGGTGTGTAAAGCGGTTTTATTAATAAGAGAACATTATACCCG
>NZ_JBQCWZ010000498.1:0-983 GCF_051956895.1 Neisseria sp. P0021.S006 | reverse complement strand
GACCTACAATCTGGAATACCGCGGCCGCAACGTCGGTTTCCTCGACAAAATCGACGCCAACGTCTTCCAAATCAATACCGACGACACCAAACCGCCTAAAGGCGCGCCTTCTCCAAAAGCCCAAGCTTCCGGCACGGCGCAAGGCGGCGTTCCCATCGGCAAGCTTGAGTTAAGCAAAATCAAAGCAACCGGCGCAAATCTGAACCTCGCCAGCTCCTTCGGCGACGGACACATGGTGAAATACGGCGTCAACTACCGCCACGAAACCTCCGAGCCGTCCGACAAAGGCGCATGGCTGAAGATTCTCGGCCTGTATGACCGCGACAAAGAGAAAAAAGCCGAATACGGCGTGTACGCGGAAGGCATTTGGAACCTGCACCCCGTTACCCTGACCACCGGCCTGCGTTACGACCATTTCAAATACAACGCCGCCAGCAGACAAAGCGCGTCGCACGGACAGCTCAACCCCAGCATCGGCGCGATTTGGGACATCAACGACAACTTCTCCCTCTTGGCAAACCTCAATCAGGCAAGCCGTGCGCCCCGCCTGAACGAAGCCCTGTTGGCTAACGAACGCGCAGGCGCCGCCGCCGATTTGGACAGCAACCTCAAAGCCGAAACCGCCCGCCGCGCCGAACTCGGCTTCAGATGGCGCAACGACAATTTCAACGTCAGTGGCAGCGTGTTCCACCAACGCATCAAAGACCTCATCGTCTATCGTTGGGCAAAAATCAATAACAACACCGCCTCCATCACCGAACGCGGCAAGATTTACAACGGCGGCACGCTCAAAACCTACGGCTACGAACTTGACGCATCCTACCGCTGGGGCGGCCTGACCGCGCGCGCCGGCGTATCCTACGTCAAACCGCGTCTGAACGGCGAAATGTACTACGGCGAAAGCCCGATTCAAGCGGAAGACCACGAAAGCTCGTTCACCTTCTGGAACACCGGCCGCCAATGGCTGACCGGCCTGTCTTATC
>NZ_JBQCWZ010000497.1:0-984 GCF_051956895.1 Neisseria sp. P0021.S006 | reverse complement strand
GTTTATTAAAGGCCGTCTGAAACCTTTTTCAGACGGCCTGAGAGTATAATAACCACCTACCTTATAGTTCCCAAACGATATGATTTATCCATGGCATGAAACCCAATGGCAACAGCTCGCCGCCCATTGGCAAAACCGTCCCAACGCCTGGCTGTTTACCGGCAAAGAAAATACCGGCAAAACCGAGTTTGCCCGCTTTGTCGCGCAGGCATTGCTGTGCGAATCGCCCAAGTCCGGTCATGAACCCTGCGGCGAGTGTGCTTCGTGTCATTTATTCAGCCAAAATACCCATCCCGACTTTTATGAACTCACGCCGGAAATTCCCGAAGACGAGGCAACAGGACGCAAACTCCTGCAAATCAAAATCGATGCCGTGCGCGATATTGTGGAAAACATTTACCTGACTGCTGTCCGTGGCGGCCTGCGCGTGGTATTGGTGCATCCGGCGGAAAGCATGAACACACAGGCGGCAAACGGTTTGTTGAAAGCTCTGGAAGAGCCGCCGCAACACGTCGTTTTCCTGCTCGTTACCCATGCACGCGACAAACTCCTGCCCACCATCAAAAGCCGTTGCCGCCAGATGGTGCTGCCCTCGCCTACCCATGAGCAGGCTGCGGCATACCTGCGCCAACAGGGCGTGGAAAATGCCGAAGCCATGTTGGCATTCCACAGCGGCGCACCTTTATTCACGCCGACTCCAGAATTGGACGCATTACGCGAAGAGTTGCTGACGCTGCTGGCTGCCCCGCGCCTGTTGGCCATACTCGACTACGCCGCCGCGTTCGACAAACAAAAACAACCGCTGGCCGTTTTCATCGACTGGCTGCAAAAGTGGCTGATGGATGTCGGCTTGGCACAACAAAACATGGCGCCGCTTTATTATCCGCACCATGCCCAAGCCCGGCTTCAGACAGCCTCTAAAACCGATTCACGCAAGCTGTTTGCCCTATTGGGCCGTCTGAACGCGCTCAACCCTTACGGATA
>NZ_JBQCWZ010000496.1:0-989 GCF_051956895.1 Neisseria sp. P0021.S006 | reverse complement strand
ACTTTTGCGATTTTTTTCATTTGATAATCCTTTTATTGATTTTACCGGCCGAACTTTTCAGACGGCCTGTTAGTGCCGGCAGCGAGTTTGCCGGTTTACCCAAATAATGTTGTGCTTCTTAAAGATGTACCCGACGGTTTGACAAACAGAACATTGGCACATTCCGGCAGGGCATTACGCCTCATCTCCGTTGTATCCGCCTGAATCGGCAGAACCGTTCAGACGGCCTGACTGACATTTATTGTCACTTTGTAACAATTTCACTTCGAGTAAGGCTTGGGGTTTAGAGATGTCCGGTTTTCGATAAATCAGGTTGTATTGCGTAATACCTTGTTATCTTTGTGCTTTAGTTCTTTTTGGCATTTGCCGGAGATTAGGTACTTAATCTTTCGGGTGTTATCCCTGCAAATTGTATGCCAGTTTTCTTTTATACGCATAATCTGAGTATGCCAAAATGTTGGCTTTATACAACATTCATATTAACGAACCAGAAACGGATTGTACCTTTTCTCATGCCCGATACTGGTCATACGGCCGTGTCCGGCTATAACTTGCGTGGTTTCGGGCAGGGTTAATAGTTTAGCGCAGATATTGTTTATGAGGTCATCATGATTGCCGCGTGGAAAATCTGTGCGACCGACAGTCTCATAAAATAAAACATCGCCTGCGACTAAAAGTTCATTTTCGGCGTTGTAAAAAACGACTTGGCCGGGAGTGTGGCCGGGAATGTGGAGGACTTGGAAGCTGTGATTGCCGACCTTGAGCGCTTCTCCTTCTTCCAACCAGCGTGTCGGCGTGAATGACGGAGAAACGGGGAAGCCGTATTGCGCCGTCGTTTGCGGAAGGGCTTGGAGCAGGAATTCGTCGTCTTTGTGCGGGCCGAGAACGGGTACGTCGCAGGTTTTCAAAAGTTCAACCACGCCGCCTGCGTGGTCAAGATGGCCGTGGGTCAGCCAAATGGCCGTCAGCTTGAGGCCTTTGTTTTGGAC
>NZ_JBQCWZ010000495.1:0-998 GCF_051956895.1 Neisseria sp. P0021.S006 | reverse complement strand
GCGGCGATTTCGCGACGGCGAAGCTCGGGACCCACGCTGTCAGGGAAGGAGAGCTTGGTTCCGTAGGCTTCAGCTTTAAGGCGGGCAATAGTGGCTTCGAGGTTTGCGACTTTGGCTTCGCTTTCGCGCAAAACGGCGGAGCTGCGTGTGTCGTCGAGTTTCATCAGAATCTGATCTTTCTCGACCATATCTCCTTCTTTAACCATGATTTCGGTTACGATGCCGGGATCCAGGCTTTGGATTACTTGCTCACGGCTGCTGGGAATGATATTGCCGTTGCCACGGGTAACTTCTTCGACAGGGCTGTTGTAAGCCCAAATAACGAAGACAATCATCAGAATAAAAAACAGGATGATGACAATAAACTGGCCACTGTGTTTTTCTTTTTGCAGGGCGGCGTTGAGGTCGTTGATAAGGTCGAGATCTTTGGATTTGACGTTGTTTTCGCGGCTCATAATCGTGTGTCTTTATTGTGTTTGGTGGATTTTAACCATTAGGGCAGGCTGTTTGAAAGGGCAAGTAGGTTTCAGACGGCCTTTTGCTTTATCGTGCTGCTGATTGAGAGGCAGCAGCAGCTTGTTGCTGTTGTTTGGCGTTGGCTGCTTTGGCCTGTTCGTTTTGCATGAGTTTTTGCAATACGAGGTCACGCGGGCCGTCCATCACGACTTTACCATTATCCATCACAATGATGCGGTTGACGATTTGCAGCACTTGCGGACGGTGGGTCACCAAAAGCATGGTGCGGTTGCGACCCCATTGGGCAATAGCATTGAGCGCCATGCGTTCGGTAGCCTGGTCCAGGCTGGTGGTCGGCTCGTCCAGCAAGACGACTTTCGGGTTGCGCAAGGTCATGCGTGCCAGGGCGATGATTTGTTTTTGACCGCCGGACAAGCCTAAGCCGTCTTCACCCAGAGGCATATCCAAACCACGTGGATGGTTGCGGATGATTTTGTCGAGGCCGAAGCGGTTGAGCGCAGTCAGTAAGTCTTGGTCGGTAG
>NZ_JBQCWZ010000494.1:0-999 GCF_051956895.1 Neisseria sp. P0021.S006 | reverse complement strand
ATATAGGCGTACCCAATAGCTATGGTCGCTATTACCGTTATCGTTTTTGGAGCCACCTAATCCGTATTGCATTGCCCATACCGATTTGGAGAAGTCGATTTGTTTTTCGGCATCGGCACCGAATTGGGTATTTTTTTGACGGATGTTGCGGAACATATGGTACACGTCGCTGTTGACACCGTTACGGCCATAATCCGTCGGCAAGTCCCAGGTCCAAGTGCTCATGTCGATGGTTTGACGGTCGTAACGCAGGTTGAGGTTGTCCCATGGTCCTTTGTCAAGTTGGTTTTTGTATTCGAAACCGATGCGTTTGCGGTAGGAAATATCTTGACGGGAACGGGTGTCGCCCAGTGCGTCGCCTTTCCAGTCTGCCGCCCACATATTGGACAATTCAATCGTCGTGCGGTCGGTGCGTGAATCTTCGTAAATCCAGCCGATACGGTTTTTATCGTTGAAGTTGTAACCCAGTTTGAACAGGGTGCTTTTGTTTTCCCAGTCTTGAGGGTCAGGTTTGCTGCGCGCTACACCGCGGCTGCCGTAGTTGGTCATACCAGCATTCGGACTCCAGCTTTGTTTGTTGTCAGTGATGACGGTATCGGCAGCGTCGCTGTTGTTTTTGGTTTCTTTACCGAAACGGCGGGTGTAGACCATCAATGCGTCCAGACCCAACCAGGTTCCTGCGGCGGTTATGCTGCTGAATTTTTGGCTGTTGCGTCCGATATAGCCGCCTTTAATGCCTAAGTGGTAGGGTTTTTCTTCGGAAACATAGTCGCTTGCGGATTTGGTTTTGTAGTTGACGGCACCGCCCAATGCGCCGCTGCCGGATTTAAGCGAGTCCGCGCCTTTGTTAAGGGTTACTTCCGAAAAGTTTTCGGGTTCGGAAGTGTTGCGGTTTGCATTGAAGTTGCCGTATGCACCGAACAACTCTTGAAACGCTTCAGACGACCTGCTTTCTGCTTGTGCCAGTCCGTCCACGTTGATGGCAACGCGGTCTTTATC
>NZ_JBQCWZ010000493.1:0-999 GCF_051956895.1 Neisseria sp. P0021.S006 | reverse complement strand
GCCTGTTTGTTTATGCAGCTTTAATTATTTATAACCTGTATTTAGTTGCAGTCTTGCCAAATTACATCGTTAAGGCGTTCGTTCTGGCTTACACTGTTTTCTTTGCAGCTATTCCATTCCTGAATGCGTTTAATAGCGAAAAAGCTACGCCTGAACGCGTAACCATGAGCACTACTAAACAAAAAATTATGTTCTTTGTTTACGTCGGTATTACCGTTGTTGGTGCTTACTTGTTTGCAACCAATATCTGATGAGGGCAGCGAAAATGAAACAAACTCTGAAAAACTGGTTTGCTGCCTTATTGCTGGCAGTACCTATGAGTGCAGCCGTCGCCAGCGGCGGCCATGCAAACTACGAAAAAGTCGATATCGACCTGCGTGATCAAGTCAGTCTGCAGCACGGTGCGCAAATCTTTACAAACTACTGTTTGTCTTGCCACTCTGCAAGCGGTATGCGCTTCAACCGTCTGAAAGATATTGGTTTGACTGAAGATGAAATCAAGAAAAACCTGATGTTCACAACAGACAACGTTGGTGACGTAATGGTAGCGGCAATGGATCCGAAAGATGCCTCCAAATGGTTGGGTGCGCCTCCGCCGGATTTGACCCTGATTGCACGTTCTAAAGGTGCAGACTACCTGTACGCCTATATGCGCGGCTTCTATAAAGACCCAACTCGTCCAACCGGTTGGAACAATACTGTTTTGGCCGGAGCGAGTATGCCTCACCCATTGTGGGAGCAACAAGGTATTCAAGCTGTTGAGTTGGATGCTAAAGGTCAGCCCGTTATGATTAAAGACGAGCATGGCAACCTGACTCCTAAGCTGTATTGGGAATCTACCGGTCTGCACAGCCGTCGCCTGCCTAACGGTAAAGTGATCCAAAAAGAGTACGATACTTATGTGCGCGACTTGGTGAACTACTTGGTGTACATGGGCGAGCCTGCTCAGTTGCAACGCCACCGCATCGGCTACATGGTTCTGGCATTCCTGTTTGCGGT
>NZ_JBQCWZ010000492.1:0-1000 GCF_051956895.1 Neisseria sp. P0021.S006 | reverse complement strand
GCCGTTGCCGCCGAACGCGCAGCCGAATACCTGGCCAAACAATACGACGACGGCCGCACTGCCATCGACCCGATAACGGGGAAATTCAATCCCAACCTGTTACCCGAACACATCAAAGAAGAGATCAAAGCGCAGACCGGTGCGGTTGCTTCGGTAGTCGGTGCCGCCGGAGGCATCCTGAACGGCACCAACGGCGCAAACACCAATGCCCTGTTCAACGCACAGGTAGGGGGCGTGTTGGGGCAGAATGCGGTGGAGAATAATGCCCTAAACCGTTTAGACGGATTCACACCCGGCGAACGAAGCCTGAGAGCCAGAGCAGATAAGATCTACCAAAACAATCCAAAGGGCAAAGACCTTTACATCCGCTCTTACGAAGCCTATGAATTAGAAGCATCCTATCTGGCAGCCAAAGAGATTGTTGTAGGCACATGGGAGGGCATACGCCACCCGTGGGACAATACCATTGTTCCATTGGCCGAAGCCGTTTCCAGTCCCGTGCAAACAGTCAACAAAGTTGTGATGTCCTACGAAAACTGGAAAGCGGTTCGCGACGAAGCATATATCAACGATCCGCAACTTGCAGGCAGAATGGACGCAATGTTTGATGCCCGGGTTGGAACCAATGCAGCATTTATGGTTGTCAGCGGCGGGACGGCATCTGCCATTGTCCGCTCGCGTGCCGCCGCAAAGGTAGTGAAGAGTGCCGGGAATTTAAGCAAAAACGGCAAACTCAAATTCGGGCCAAGCAGTCTGTCGTCTTCGGCATTGAAAGTGCCTGTTCCTGTTGTTAGGGAAATAGGAGATATCTCTCAAAAAGTTATGACTCCTATTGGTTCCGATGCTACATACGCAGCTAAACAAGTAATGGATAATTCGGGAAAATTTATTAAGAGAACGAATACTCGCGGAGGAGTGCTTGTTCAACCTAATCAGTCAGTAACTTGTGGACAACATTCATGTGGTATGCTTTTAAACACACTAAAACGAAACGTTCCTT
>NZ_JBQCWZ010000491.1:0-1000 GCF_051956895.1 Neisseria sp. P0021.S006 | reverse complement strand
AGGTTTTCATGGATAGGTACATGGTTTAAATAAGGCCGTCTGAAAGTTAAAGAATTGTTCAGACGGCCTTTATTTTTTTATTTCTTCACTGCCAAGCTCACGGTGAAAATACCGTCTTCGTCTATCCATTGATGGATTTTTTCAAAACCGGCTTTTTCAACCAGCTGATCCATTTCCTGCTGACTGCGACGGCGCATTACCCAGTTTGGGTTGCCTGCTTTGTGGCTGGTCAGGGCGCGGGCAATCATTTCCAGTTGCGGATGCCACGGCTGGCCGGTGTAGATCAGGTAGCCGCCGGTTTCAATGGCTTCTCCAAAGCCGTAGAGCGAGTTCAAAATCAAATCAGTGTCGGCAAACAATTCGTGCAGGCCGGAGACGATGCCCAGGGTAGGACGCGGCTGTAAATCGTGATAATTGGCGCGGTCATAGGCATTGACCTCATTGAAGGTAACCGTGTCTTGTAAGCCGCGCTCGGCAATCAGCTTGCGACCGGCTTCGACATTAATCGGACTGTAATCGCGCAAGCGTACGGAATTAGGCAATGTGTCGGCAGTCAGGGCATCCAATACATAGCGGCCATGACCGGATGCGATATCCAAAACGTGTACCGGTTTGCCTGCTTCACGCAGTTTGGCTGAGGCCGTCTGAATGGCTTTGCCGATATTGACTTTGCGTTGGCGAATGCCGCGCCAGCCGATAGCGTTAAGATAGTATTTGTCCACCCATACACCGAAAGCATTGCTGCCTTGCGGTTGATTGCGGTAGACATAATCCAATGTGCTGCCCGAATCAAAACCTGTTTCTTGACCGATTCTCAAGCCTTCACTCCAGCGCGAACCCAGTTTGAGCGAGGCGCGATATATTGCCCAGAATGCGCCGCGAGGCGTACAAACAGGCAAAGGCGTCGCCAGTTCGTCAGCTTCGCGACGGCTGTCTCCAAATAAGTGCGCTTGAGTCAGATCGACTTGTTGCAAAGGCTGATTGAAACGCTCGCGGATAA
>NZ_JBQCWZ010000490.1:0-1006 GCF_051956895.1 Neisseria sp. P0021.S006 | reverse complement strand
CACCAATGTGACCAACCATGGTGGATATGAAGATTTGGTGAAAAAAGGATTGAAATAAATATCACATCTTTAAAAACAAAAATCCCCTCGCATAAAGCGTTAGGGGATTTTTTATGATAAAGAAATTATTTCTTCTCCATCGCCATTTGCGACATTTTTAGTACCAAATGGCGTGGTAGGAACGGAATGATCCAATCCAACATAAAACGCAGTTTTCCTTCGTTAAATGCCACCAATTCGCCGCGCATTATCGCCTTGTGGCCATACTGTGCCACGGATTGCGCAGATTTTGCGTTATCCCAGGCGGCCACGCCCTGCAAATTGCCTGCAGCCACAAAGCCCGTTGCCACTGCGCCCGGGCAAAGTGCCGTAACTGTCACACCACTTACAGACACTTCCTGTGCTACGGCTTGACTGAATGAAGTTACGAAAGCTTTGGTGGCGTAGTACACTGCCTGATTAGGGACGGGCATAAATGATGCGGTGGACGAAACATTCAAAATTCTGCCTGACTGTTGCGCTAACATGGACGGCAGATACAGTCGGGTTAACGACATCAGCGCGATAATATTCACTTGCACCATATGCATTTCATCTGCCAAATCCCGCTCGGCAAACTTGCCATGCCCGCCCAAACCTGCATTGTTGATCAGATAATCGACTTGAATACCTAACGCCTGGGTTTGCTCAAAAATGCGTTCGGCAGCATTAGATTCTGCTAAATCGATAGCAATAACGTACGCTTTAATACCGAATTGTGCGGTCAATTCTTCGGCAATTTTATTTAACTTGTCTTGGGAGCGTGCGACCAAAACCACATTGTCGCCTTGCTGTGCGTGAATTTTTGCCAATTCCAAACCAATGCCGCTCGATGCGCCTGTAATGAGTGCTGTTTTTACCATTTTGTTTACCTCTTGTTTAATTTATGGTGGTATTTTATGGTATAATTTTGTTGAATTAAAAGTAAAACATGGCTTATTTATGGTAAAAAACAAACCTTTTATCC
>NZ_JBQCWZ010000489.1:0-1006 GCF_051956895.1 Neisseria sp. P0021.S006 | reverse complement strand
CTTCCAGATATTCGAGGCGTTGTTCGATGCTGCTCATGATGTATCCTTGAGTTAAATAAAATAGTGATTATATAGCGAATTAATATTAAAATGTGACGCTTGCGCCGGCTTGCCGGATATGTCCAACCATTGGCCGTATTTCAAGTAATTTTAGGTTTGAAATACGGTTCACAATAAAAATGAAAAAACGAGATTATGGAAAACAACCGTCTTGACCCCACAGCCCTCGAGGAAGAAGACCTGAATTGGGAAAAACGCCTGGAAAGATTGCGTCAGGCACGACAATTCAATACTGAGCCGACTCATGCGCCATTGGTCAAAAAATCGGACGACGCTGTCGATGTTGCGCCCAAAACCGCGCCTAAAAAAGAATATAAACTGGATGCTGACAATCGTGAAAAAGTATTGGAAGAGTATTTGTACCGCTGGCAGTTGGAACACAATACTGCCCTTGCCGACGAGGGCGAGGCAGTGGAAACCGATGCAATGGTGGTTTTGCAGGATAACTGGTTGAGCGCGCAATCGGCATTGCAGGCTGCGGCTTCAGAGCGTCATATCGAATCAACGCGCACCGTCAGACTGAATCCGAAATCAGGTGCCGTAGATTTTGATGCGCCTGAAGTGGAAGAAACTGAAAAACCGGAAAATGATGATGCGGAAGTGGCTGAAGAGGCGGTTTCAGACGGCCTTGAAAAAGAACCGGCCATTAATGTCCATATCAATGTATTGAACCCGCAAGCGATTGGCCGTCGGGAGGTATTCTGCGTTTCTGAAAAAGATTTGACCGAGCGTCTGATTAAGCGTTTACGCCCCCATGTGGCCGATGCGGTCAATGGCATGATTCGGATTGCCGTGCAAAAACAAATGGCCTTGTTCACTTACCAGTTGCAGCAAATGCTGAACGAGCAGGCTCCGGGCTTGGTGGAAGATGTGTTGGAACACAACGTCAAACGTATTTTGGACGATATGAAGACCGAAATGAAATACCGCCGTTGAGTATCTGGGC
>NZ_JBQCWZ010000488.1:0-1007 GCF_051956895.1 Neisseria sp. P0021.S006 | reverse complement strand
GGTAAACCACGCTGGACAATTTCGGCAGACGGCTTTCCAAAGTCGCTTTTTGGTCTTGTTTGTAGAAGAACTCGGCATCAGACAGGCGCGCGCGCAAGACGCGTTCGTTACCTTGGATGATGTGTGACGGGTCTTCGGTTTGCAGGTTGGACACCAGCAGGAAGCGGTTCATCAGCTTGCCGTTTTGGTCGAGCAGTGGGAAGTATTTTTGGTTTTGCTGCATGGTCAGAATCAGGCATTCTTGCGGCACGGCGAGGAAATGTTCTTCAAAACCGGCTTCCAATACCACAGGCCATTCGACCAATGCAGTCACTTCGTCCAACAAGGCTTCATCGGCGGCAACGGTGGCTTTCAGACGGCCTGCCTGCTCGTTCAAGGCCGTCCGAATGGCGGCTTTGCGCTCGGCAAACGAAGCGACGACTTTGCCTTGTTCGCGCATTTGGGCGGCGTAGCTGTCGGCATTTTCAATGGAGATTTCGCCGTTGGAGAGGAAGCGGTGCCCCAGTGTTTTGTTGCCGCTTTGCAGACCCAAAACGCTGACGTTGACGATGTCGCCGCCGTGCAGCACGATCAGGCTGTGTACCGGGCGCACGAAGGTGAATGTGCTGCTGCCCCAACGCATGACTTTCGGAATCGGCAGCTTTTTCACTGCGGCATTGATGATGTCTTCCAAAAGCTCGCCCAGCGGTTTGCCGGTTTGGACGTATTCGTAGGCGTACACGTCTTGCTTGCCGTCGTTGATGATGGTCAAGTCTTCGATTTTCGCCCCAGCACCGCGCGCAAAACCTTCCAAAGCCTTAGTCGGCGCACCGTCTTTCATGGCATTGGCCACGGCCGGGCCTTTTTTCACGATTTTTTGGTCGGCTTGAACGGCCTTCACGTTTTTGACTTGAACGGCCAAACGGCGCGGCGAAGCGTAGGCGGTGTATTCGGCTGCGCCGTCAATCAGTTGCGCTTTTTCCAAGCCTTCGGCAACGGAAGTGGCAAAATGGTTGCCCAGATTATTG
>NZ_JBQCWZ010000487.1:0-1008 GCF_051956895.1 Neisseria sp. P0021.S006 | reverse complement strand
GAAGTCTTTCGGCGCATCTTTCACGTATTCGCCGGTTGCCAAATCGACAACGCGTTGCTCGATACGCTCGGCAAAGGTTTTGCTGATGTCGGTGTTTTTATCCATCAAACCGGCTACGCTCAAGATATAGCCTTGTTTGTCTTGGAGTTTTTGTTTCTCTTGGATGGGTTTCAAGCCGACGACCGCACCGGCAACGATGATGGAACAAATCAGGCTGACAACCAATACCACAATCAGCGTGCCGCTGAAGCTGTCTTTATCGAATTTCTTAGCCATTGCTGCGCGCCTTTCTGCGTTTGATGTTCGCTTGTGCGACGAAATAGTCGAAAATCGGGGCAAACAGGTTGGCAAACAGAATCGCCAACATCATGCCTTCAGGGTAAGCCGGATTGACCACGCGGATTAACACGCACATCACACCGATTAGCGCGCCGTACCACCATTTGCCGACATTGGTAAAGGAAGCGGAAACAGGGTCGGTTGCCATAAACAGCATACCGATGGCAAAGCCGCCGACAACCAGATGCCAGTACCAAGGCATGGAGAACATGGCGTTGGTGTTCGAACCGATGAAGTTAAACAGCGAAGACATGGCAATCATACCGATCATCACGCCGGCGATAATGCGCCAAGAGGCAATACGAGTGAACACGATAAACGCGCCACCGATTAAGAGCGCCAAAGTGGATACTTCGCCGATTGAGCCGGGCACGTTACCGATAAATGCGTCCATCCAAGAAATGGTTTGATCGGTTACAGCGTTTTTCAGGCCGTCTGCACCGTGTGCCGCCCATTGCGCCAAAGCAGTTGCGCCGGAATAGCCGTCAACCGCAGTCCAAATGGTATCGCCGGTAATGTTGGCAGGGTAGGCAAAGAACAGGAACGCACGGCCTGCAAGAGCAGGGTTCATGAAGTTTTTACCTGTACCGCCGAATACTTCTTTCGCAACCACAACGCCGAAAGAAATACCCAAAGCGGCTTGCCACAAAGGCAGGGTAGGGGGAACGA
>NZ_JBQCWZ010000486.1:0-1012 GCF_051956895.1 Neisseria sp. P0021.S006 | reverse complement strand
TGGTACAACCGGTCGCGGCATCGGCCCGGCTTATGAAGATAAAGTTGCTCGTCGCGCGATTCGCGTGGTGGACTTGTTGCACCCTGAAAAACTGGTTGAAAAACTGGAAGCCGTTTTGGCTTATTACAATGTTCAGTTGCAACACCTGCACCATGCCGAGCCGGTAAAACTTGAAGACGTGATGGCGGTCATTGAAAAAGTTGCACCGCGCATTACGCCGATGATTACCGATGTTTCCCGTGTTTTGAACGAGAAAAACCGCAAAGGCGAAAGCCTGTTGTTTGAAGGCGCGCAAGGTACGTTGCTGGATATCGACTACGGTACTTATCCGTTTGTAACTTCCTCCAACTGCTTGGCTGGTGCCGCTTCTGCCGGTGCAGGCGTAGGTCCGCAAATGCTGGATTACGTTTTGGGTATCGTTAAAGCCTATACCACCCGTGTGGGTTCCGGTCCATTTCCGACTGAATTGTTTGACGAAGTGGGCGCAGGTTTGGCAGAGCGCGGCCATGAGTTCGGTTCTGTAACCGGTCGTGCGCGTCGTTGTGGCTGGTTTGACGCAGCTGCTCTGAAACGCTCTATTCAAGTTAACGGCATTTCTGGCATGTGCATTACCAAGCTGGACGTGATGGATGGTATTAAAAACATCAATATCTGTGTAGGTTATGAATTGCCTGATGGCAGCAAAACCGACATTCTGCCTTGCGGCTCTGATGCGGTGGAAACCTGCAAACCGATTTACGAAACCATGCCGGGTTGGAGCGAGTCGACTTTTGGCGTGAAAGAGTACGACAAGCTGCCTGAAAACGCTAAAGCTTATCTGAAACGTATTGAAGAAGTTTGCGGTGCGCCTGTGGCTATTGTTTCAACCGGTCCTGATCGTGAAGAAACCATCGTTCTGCACCATCCGTTTGCTTAATTGATTAAGTGAATAAAAGGCCGTCTGAATGTTTCAGACGGCCTTTTATATAAATGCAATAAACATTCAGCCCTGAAGGATGTCTGTCTTTAGGGC
>NZ_JBQCWZ010000485.1:0-1012 GCF_051956895.1 Neisseria sp. P0021.S006 | reverse complement strand
TTGGAAACGGGTGCGCAGGGCGAGCGCGGAAAGTCCCAAAGGCTGTTTGTTTTTCGGGTCTTTGCCCGGCAGGATGATGTCGCCGCTTTGACGGTTGATGTTGAGGAAGCCACGCGCGTTTTGACTGTACGCCAAATCCCAGTCGCCGCCCAAAACGAGGTTGTGTTCGATAGGCGGGGTGTAGAAGTTGTGCAATTCGGTAATGTGCAGATTTTGTGCACTGCCTTTACTGGTAATGCCGGCTTTCTTGTCCCAAACGAAATTTTGCAGGTTGAGGCTGCCGCCCATAGCCGCCCAGCGTGCGCTGCTGAGGGAAACGCGTTCGCTGCCGGCTTCGAGGTTGAGGCGGTTTTGCAGTTTGAGGTTGAACGCGCCGTTGATATCGAGCGTGTCAACCGTGCCTTTCCATTGGGTTTGGTCTTTGTTGAGGCCGCCGGTGGCGTCGAGGTCGAGCTTGTAGCGTTTGTTGTCCACCGCCATGCTGCTGTTGCCGCGGATGTGGTGGTGCGAGCCTGTGCCACTGATGAGCAGGTTGACGTTGTCAATCATGGCCGCGCCGCCGGAGACGGCGATGTGTTCGCCTTTAATATCGGCACTCAACGGACGGTTGGTATCTGGCGAACCTTTAAGTTTGAAGTCGAGGGTGCGGATGTTGACGGTATCGGCGACTTTGAAGTTGCGCGCTTCGCCGTTCAAATCGGCTTCAAGGGTTTTGAGACCGTCTGAAAAACTGCCGGAGATGTAGCCGCGCGCGTTGAGCAGGCCGCCCAAGCCGAAGCCGAAACGCGACAAATCGGGGGCGGTAATGTTGAGGTTGAGGCGGTCGCCTTTTTTGCCAAAGCTGCCGTTAGTTTTGACGATGTTGCTGCCGAGGGTCAGGTCGGTCAGGGCGCGCGAGAGGTGTTTGTTTTCATAGGCGACGTCGGCTTTGCCGCTGAGCGGAACGCCGTTGAGCGTACTCGGTGCGAACTGCATTTTACCGGCGAATTTCTCTTGCGCCAGTATGCCGGTC
>NZ_JBQCWZ010000484.1:0-1014 GCF_051956895.1 Neisseria sp. P0021.S006 | reverse complement strand
TCTTGGTTTGTGAACGTGTCGGGCGACAGTATAACCGAAAACAAGTCCACCACGCCCTCCACCTTACCCAACGTATATTTTCCTATCCCGAAAGGCCGTCTGAAACCATGAATTCTCCTTCAAAAAACACTTGGCAAAGCGGCCGTTGGCTGAATGCACGTCAAACTCATTCGCCCAATTTCAGCCCGCGAGAACCGGATGAAGACATCTCATTGGTTGTCCTCCACAATATTTCCCTCCCTCCTTTTGAGTACAACACGGGTGCGGTGGAAAAATTGTTTACCAACCAAATCAACCCTGACGAGCATCCTTTTTTCAGCATCATCCACACCCTGCGCGTCTCCAGCCATTTTTTCATCAGCCGTAAGGGCGAAACCGTCCAATTCGTTTCCTGCGACGATATGGCCTATCATGCCGGTGTATCGTCATTTCAAGGCAGAGAAAAATGCAATACCTTCTCCATCGGTATCGAATTGGAAGGCTGCGATTTCGAGCCTTTTACCGAAGCACAATACACCAGCCTGCAAGCCTTGCTGACCGCCATTTCCGAACATTACCCGATTCAGGCCATTACCGGTCATCAGGACATCGCTCCGGACAGGAAAACCGATCCTGGACATTTCTTCGATTGGCCACGCCTTCAAAAAGCAGGTTTCCCCATCCGGCACGGATAACTTTCAGACGGCCTGAACACTGATTGGCAGACATAATGCTGTCACAACCGTTTATTTTCGTTATAATTCAGCTATTCATTCGGACGCATAAAGTCCGGCTCCAACGAACTTCCCACGCAGCAAGATTCCGCACCCTGAAAAAGACGGAATGCTGCCTTTTTAAAAAGTGATTACTCCATGATTTTCATCGTCTTAGCCCTCGCCGCCCTTTTGGCTGTCATCGGTTACAATATGTACCAGGAAAACCAATACCGCAAACAAGTGCGCGAACAATTCGGCCATTCCGATAAGGATGCACTTTTGACCAGCAAAACCAAGCACGTCCGCGACAGCAAAGAAA
>NZ_JBQCWZ010000483.1:0-965 GCF_051956895.1 Neisseria sp. P0021.S006 | reverse complement strand
TACCCGGACGGTAAAGACCCGGCTCGTTGGAAGTCAGCATGCCTGACTGCATCGCGTGATGCGGTTGCGGCACGGCGGCAACGGCAATGCTTTGCGGGCCTTCATGCACATTGAGGAAATAGCCCACGCCATGACCGGTACCGTGACCATAATCGCATTGTGCCTGCCAGAGCGATTTGCGGCAGATGGCATCAATCATCGGGCCTTTGATGTTTTCAGGGAAAATGGTCTCAGCCAGAGAAATATGCGCCTTCAACACCAAAGTGTAATCGCGTTTCATGGCCGCACTCGGATTGCCGACAGGAACCACGCGCGTGATGTCGGTCGTACCGCCCCAGTATTGGCCGCCGGAGTCAATCAGCAGCATACCGTCGCCTTTGATTTTACTGTTGTTTTCTGGTGTCGCACTGTAATGAGGCAAGGCGGCATTGGCATTGTAGCCCGCGATGGTATCGAAACTTGGCGAAATAAAGCCGGGACGTTGGCTGCGGTGTTTGTAGAGCATGCCGTCGATATCCAGCTCGCTCAATTCGCCGCCGTCTGCCAAGATTTGTTCAAACTCGGCAAAGAAGCCGCACAATGCCGCGCCGTCTTCCGCCATGGTATTGCGGATATGGGCGATATCGGCATCGGATTTGACTGATTTGAAGAATGTGCTTGGGTGGATGGCTTCAATCAAACGAACGTCTTCAGGCAGGCGGCGCAAAGTACCGACAGCAGTTTTGTTCGGATCAATCAGCAATGCGCCCTTAACGCCTGCCAAGTAGTCCGCCGCTTGCGCATAAGGCAATACTTCAAAGCCTGCCGCTTTCAAGGCTTCGGCAGATTCGGCTTTCAGACGGCCTGCATCGGTAAACAATACGGCTTTGTCTTGGCTGATAAACAAATGGGACAAGAACACGGGGTTGAACGGTACATCATCGCCGCGCAGATTGGTAATCCAAGCGCTGTCTCTTATACACATT
>NZ_JBQCWZ010000482.1:0-1016 GCF_051956895.1 Neisseria sp. P0021.S006 | reverse complement strand
GATTTGAATTTAACCGAAAGACCGATCTTCATGAACCTACATCAAACCGTCGAACGCGAAGCCGCCGCCGCCTTTGCCGCCGCGGGCATCGCCGACAGCCCCGTTGTTTTGCAGCCGACCAAAAACGCCGAACACGGCGATTTCCAAATCAACGGCGTAATGGGTGCGGCGAAAAAAGCCAAACAAAATCCGCGCGAGTTGGCGCAAAAAGTGGCCGAAGCATTGGCGGGCAACGCCGTGATTGAAAGCGCGGAAGTCGCCGGCCCCGGCTTTATCAACCTGCGCCTGAGTCCTGAATTCCTCGCCCAAAACATTCATGCGGCTTTGAACGACGCGCGTTTCGGCATAGCGAAAACCGACAAACCGCAAACCGTCGTCATTGACTACTCTTCGCCCAATCTGGCGAAGGAAATGCACGTCGGCCACTTGCGTTCCAGCATCATCGGCGACAGCATTTCGCGCGTATTGGAATTTATGGGCAACACCGTCATCCGCCAAAACCACGTCGGCGACTGGGGTACGCAGTTTGGCATGTTGGTTGCTTATTTGGTCGAGCAGCAAAAAGACAATGCTGCGTTTGAGCTGGCGGATTTGGAGCAATTTTACCGCGCCGCCAAAGTGCGCTTTGACGAAGACCCTGCCTTTGCCGACACCGCGCGCGAATACGTTGTGAAACTGCAAGGCGGCGATGAGGCCGTGTTGGCGTTGTGGAAACAGTTTGTCGATATTTCGCTCTCGCACGCCCAAGCCGTTTACGACACGCTGGGCTTGAAACTGCGCCCCGAAGACGTGGCGGGCGAATCAAAATATAACGACGATTTACAGCCCGTGGTCGATGATTTGGTTCAAAAAGGTCTGGCGGTCGAAGACGACGGCGCGAAAGTCGTATTCTTGGACGAGTTCAAAAACAAAGAAGGCGAACCTGCCGCATTTATCGTGCAAAAACAAGGTGGTGGCTTCCTCTACGCCTCCACCGACTTGGCGTGCCTGCGCTACCGCATAGGCAGTCTGAACGC
>NZ_JBQCWZ010000481.1:0-1024 GCF_051956895.1 Neisseria sp. P0021.S006 | reverse complement strand
GAATCGAACTGCTGCGGCTGACGGCGCATGACGGTCAGTTCCATCACGTTCAAATCCAATGCAAACAGCGTCAGCGGTGTGGTGAAATCGCTGGCGGCAAGGTAAACCACGTCGACGCCCCACGGTTGGTCGGTCATTTCCAACGCGCCCGAAGGCAGGCGCGGCAGTTCGACTTCCTGCCATTTGCCGTCGGTAAAACGCCATGCTTTCAGACGGCCTTGTACGTTTTCCAGTAGGCTCGCCACCACAAAACGCTTGGTCGTTTCCACGCTTTCTAATGCCTGCGTTTCATCGGGCGCAAACAAAAGCTGCGCCGCGCCTAATTCGCCGCGGTTTAATTTTACTGCCACCAATGCGCCGCTCGGATAGCTTTGGTTCGCGCGGTTCCAGTCTTTGCGCAGCGTCAGCAAAAGATGTCCAGCCAGATAGCCGACTACGTCGCAATCGTTGGGCAGGTTTAACGGTTTCGCCTCGCCTTCGGCCGACACCTGCAAATAGGTTTTGGTGTAAAAACCGTCCGACGCTTCAATCAAATCAATCGGCGAACCTTGCGGATCGAGATAACGCCACGCGTTCACCATCATGCCGTCTTCGGCAATTTGATACACAGGCAGGCTTTCCTCGAAACTCTTGCCGCGTTCCACCAGCCACACTTCACGCGGATAGCCCGATTCGGTCAACTGGCGTTCGTCCCAAGCCGGACACACCCACACGCTGTTTTCATCGCGCCACGACACATGGTTTTTGCCTGCCGGAAAGTGAAAACCGCCTTCTACCAACTCCCCTGCTTCCAAATCCACTTCCAGCGTGTACGCCGTATCGCCGCCCGATTTGCTCAGTGTTAACAGCGCGCGGTTGGGCTTTTCCACCAAGTGCGACACGCCGCCCAAATACACATCGTCGCCGAGCAACTCGTCGAAATCCGCCACCGAAAACAGGATTTTCCACTCAGGATAGCCGGAACGGTACGTCGCCGCGGTACACACACGGTACACGCCCTTCGGATATTCCGCGTCCTGATGGA
>NZ_JBQCWZ010000480.1:0-1027 GCF_051956895.1 Neisseria sp. P0021.S006 | reverse complement strand
ATTAAAGTATCTGCCGTGCGCGAAGGTTGCCGCATCATTAAAGCGCCCGCCATCGTATTCAACGACCAACGCGAAGTGTTGGCTGCGTTTGAACGCGGCGAGTTGGAACGCGATTTCGTCTGCGTTGTCCGCTACCAAGGCCCGCGTGCCAACGGTATGCCCGAATTGCACAAACTGACCCCGCCTTTGGGCATCCTGCAAGACCGCGGTTTTAAAGTGGCGCTGCTGACTGACGGCCGTATGTCCGGTGCATCCGGCAAAGTGCCTGCATCCATCCACATGACGCCTGAAGCCCTGATGGGCGGCAATATCGCCAAAATCCGTACCGGCGACCTGATCCGCTTCGACTCCGTTACCGGCGAACTCAACGTCCTGATTAACGAAGCCGAATGGAATGCCCGCGAAGTCGAACGCATCGATTTGAGCGCTAACCAACAAGGTTGCGGCCGCGAACTTTTCGCCAACTTCCGCAGCATGACCAGTAGCGCAGAAACCGGTGCTATGAGCTTCGGCGGCGAATTTGCCTAAACCATTTTCAGACGGCCTTTTAAAACAATCAGGCCGTCTGAAACCATGTTAACAACCCTATTACGATACAGTCCCCAACGGAGACCTAAAATGTCCAAACTGACCCCTCGTGAAATTCTGACAGCCGGCGCAGTTGTGCCTGTGATGGCGATTGACGACTTGAGCACCGCCGTCGATTTGTCCCACGCCCTTGTCGAAGGCGGCATCCCCACCCTCGAAATCACCCTGCGCACCCCCGTCGGCCTCGACGCCATCCGCCTGATTGCCAAAGAAGTGCCTAACGCCATCGTCGGCGCGGGTACGGTAACCAATCCCGAACAGCTCAAAGCCGTCGAAGACGCAGGCGCAGTTTTCGCCATCAGCCCTGGTTTGCACGAATCCCTCGCCAAAGCCAGCCACAACAGCGGCATCCCCCTGATTCCCGGCGTTGCCACTCCGGGCGAAGTCCAACTGGCTTTGGAACACGGTATCGACACCCTCAAACTCTTCCCTGCCGAAG
>NZ_JBQCWZ010000479.1:0-1040 GCF_051956895.1 Neisseria sp. P0021.S006 | reverse complement strand
AGTCACAACGGTCGCAACGCCGCGGAAATGGCCCGGACGGAATTTGCCGCACAATTCGTTTTGCAGGTGTGGAGGCTCGACATTGAAACGTTGTTCCACATTCGGATACAGCTCTTTTTCATCAGGCGCAAATACGACGGCAACGCCCTCACCTGCCAATTTGTCGGCATCTTGCTGCAAAGTGCGCGGATATTTGTCGAAATCTTCGCCTTGTCCGAATTGCAGGCGGTTGACAAAAATACTGACCACAACGTTATCGGCACGTTTTTTCGCTTCGCGCACCAGCGCAAGATGGCCTTCGTGCAGATTGCCCATAGTCGGTACAAATGCCACTTTTCCGGCAGTTTTGCGCCACTCGCGCAATTCTTTAATCGTATGAATGATTTGCATGGTTTGAAAAATCCTTTATCTTTTCCGCTGTTTCATCAACGGAAATCACGCGCCGATTATACGCTTTTATTCATTAAAAAGGCCGTCTGAAATAAGTTTCAGACGGCCTGGTTTTTATTTTATCCGGCAAACGTATGTTCGACAGACGGGAACGTTTTTGCTTTGACTTCATCCACATAGGCTTTGACCGCAGCTTGAACGCTGTCTTTACCCTGCATAAAGTTTTTCACGAATTTGGCGGTTTTACCGGGGAAAATGCCGAGCATATCGTGCATCACCAAAACCTGACCGTCGCAATCCACGCCTGCGCCAATACCGATGGTTGGGCAAGAAACTGTCTCGGTTACTTTTTTCGCCAACTCTGCAGGAACGCATTCCATCAATACGATTGCCGCACCTGCCGCATCATGTGCTTTAGCGTCGTTGAGCAACGCTTCCGCCTTGTCGCCGCGGCCTTGAACTTTATAGCCGCCGAATGCAAACACGGATTGCGGGGTCAGGCCGATGTGCGCGCAAACAGGAATGCCGCGCATTTGCAGAAATTCAGTGGTCTCCGCCATCCAGACGCCGCCTTCGAGTTTGACCATATGCGCGCCAGCCGCCATCAATTCGGCCGCCGCCGCAAATGCCTGCTCTTTGCTCTGCTGATA
>NZ_JBQCWZ010000478.1:0-1041 GCF_051956895.1 Neisseria sp. P0021.S006 | reverse complement strand
GGTTACGACCCTGTTCATGTACCGTGAATTTACGCTGCACGACGCGCAAATGACCCAACACGCGCTGATTGCCTATTCCTTCGGCTTGATCGGGCTGATTATGATTAAAGTATTGGCACCCGGCTTCTACGCGCGCCAAAACATCAAAACCCCCGTTAAGGTCGCTATTTTCACGCTGATTTGCACGCAGCTAATGAACCTTGCCTTCATTTCGCCGCTCAAGCACGTCGGCCTGTCCCTCGCTATCGGTTTGGGCGCGTGTCTGAATGCAGGTTTGCTGTTTTTCCTTTTGCGCAAACACGGCATCTACCGCCCTGGTAAAGGTTGGGCAGCGTTTTTGGTTAAAATGGTCATCTCTTTGGTTGTCATGGGCAGCGGTTTGTGGCTGGCGCAATATTATCTGCCGTTTGAATGGGTGCACGTCGGCGGCTTTAAAAAAGCAGGCCAACTCTGCGTCCTGATTGCCTTGGGCGGCGGCCTCTACTTCGTTTCCCTCGCCGCGCTCGGTTTTCGTCCGCACCATTTCCGCAGGGTGGAAAAATAAGCAGCCGTAGTGCGTATTGCTTTGGCTTAAAGGCTATTCGCTAAAAAGGCCGTCTGAAATATTTTCAGACGGCCTTTTCTTGCGTTACGTTTTAACTGTAAAGCTTCGCTCCTTTTTTGACGAACTCAATCGCTTTTTCTTCCATGCCTTGCTGTTGGGCTTTTTGCTTGTCGGCGTAGTCGCGCACTTCCTGCGTGATTTTCATCGAGCAGAATTTTGGGCCGCACATCGAGCAGAAGTGGGCGATTTTCGCGCCTTCTGCAGGCAGGGTTTCGTCGTGGAAGCTTTCGGCGCGTTCGGGGTCGAGGCTGAGGCGGAATTGGTCGCGCCAGCGGAACTCGAAACGCGCCTTGCTCAGAGCGTTGTCGCGCAACTGTGCGCCTGGCCAGCCTTTGGCGAGGTCGGCGGCATGGGCGGCGAGTTTGTAGGTGATGATGCCGGTGCGCACGTCTTCTTTGTCGGGCAGGCCGAGATGCTCTTTCGGGGTAACGTAGTAG
>NZ_JBQCWZ010000477.1:0-1041 GCF_051956895.1 Neisseria sp. P0021.S006 | reverse complement strand
ATGTGTGCCGGCGTGTCGATTTGTCCGGCGAAGGCTTCGGCAACGGCGGCAATATCAAACGGCTCGGTAAAAGGCGCATCGCCGTGTCCGGGCAAATCAAGCGCGCGGACGTCCCAATCGGCAGGCAGGCGCGGTATCAAATCGTCGAATACATGGCGGTTCGCCGCCCAACCGTGTATCAGATAAACTTTTTTGGCGGAGTGTGGCATGAATGTTCTTTCTTGGTGGCGCAGTTTGAAACAGCTCAATGCGCGATGTTGCGTATTATGCCACGATTCCGTTTCAGACGGCCTTTGCAGAGGCTGCGTAAACGATTTGACGGAATATTTTATCGACGCAGCACAAAGCTGCCCTTTGTGTTTCCGCCATGTCGCGGGCGGGGCAGTGTGCGGCAGTTGTCAGAAAAAGCCGCCCGCATTTGATAGAATGTGGGCCTCGCTGTATTACGAACCACCCGTCAGCAGCATGATACGCGAGCTGAAACACTTGGCCGATTTGGGCATGAGCCGTCCGTTGGCGGATTTAATGTGCCAAAACGCACCGGACTGGCTGGCGACGGAACACTTTGATTTTGTCCTGCCCATGCCTTTGAGCAAAGAGCGGCGGCTCAAGCGCGGATTCAACCAAAGCGAGGCGTTGACGGATATTTTGGCAAAACGCTACGGCTGGACGCTGCTGCCGCGCCACGCAGTTTTCAGACGGCATGGCGAGCCGCAAAGTACGCTGAAAAGCGACGAACGTCTGCGAAATATCAAGAATGCATTCAAAATCAAAGCCGAATTGCCGAAGGCGTGTAATATTCTGTTAATTGATGATGTTTTCACCACCGGCTCGACTTTAAACGAATTGGCGAAAACGCTGAAAAAATCAGGCGCAGGTAAGATTTTTTGCTGGAGTTTGGCGCGTCCGCCAATGAAAAAATAGCTTAAAGTTTTTGACACCCATGGAACATTTCGGCATTATGCCACTCTATAAGTGATTGATTTATATGTTTACCATAGTTTTGTACCAACCCGAAATCCCGCCCAATACGGGCAATAT
>NZ_JBQCWZ010000476.1:0-1042 GCF_051956895.1 Neisseria sp. P0021.S006 | reverse complement strand
CCGTCGGCTACGTTGGTAACCTTCTTGCCGGCGGCATCGATACCGGACTTGGTCAGGCTAGGACCGCCTGCGATCTTAACGCCGTCGTTGTTCACGGTGGTGTCGCCGGCTTTGACGCTGTTCACTACCAGGTCTTTTTTCAGCTTAACGGTCACTTTATCGTCTCGGGCTTCGGTGGTGATGTTGTCGTCGCCGGCAACGGTCACGGTGGAGCCGAGTTTTTCGACATTGGTGCTGCCGCTGTCGCCGTTGAAGGTCAGGCCTTTGCTGTCAACGGCGGTTTTGGCATCCACACCTTTTTGGATTTCGGCTTTGGTGCCGTCAGCCAAATCGATGCTGTAGTCGGTCACGTTGTCGGCCTTTTCAGCGGCGGTAACGGTCACTTTGCTCGAACCGGCGCTCGCAGTCGCGCCTTTGGCGTTGACGGTGTAAACGTCTTGGCCGTTAGTGTCGACGGTTTTAACCACGTCTTTGATGTTGGTACCGGCACGTACTTCGGTACGGGCGGCGGCGCTTTGCTGTTTCAGCTGGCTGTAGTTGACGGCGTCGTTGTCATCGGTACCGGCGGCAACGTTGGTGATCTTGTTGCCGGCGGCATGGATGCCTGACTTGGTCACACTCGGGCCACCGGTAATGGTGAGGCCGTCTGAATTCAGTTTGCTGTCGCCTGCGGTCACGCTGTCAACGATGATGTCTTTGGCCAGTTTCAGCTGTGCACCACCGGCTACGGTTTCGCTGATGATGTTGCTGTCGCCTTTGACATTGATGGTGTCGCCCAATGCGTAGTTGTTGCTGCCGGCGGTACCGCCGAAGTTGATGCCTTTGGCGATATTGGCGGCGTTTGTCGCTACGTTTTGGTTGGTCGCAAACAGTTGGCTGCCGTTAACGGCGTCTTTGCTGTTGGCATTGAGGTCACCGTCGGCTACGTTGGTAACCTTCTTGCCGGCGGCATCGATACCGGACTTGGTCAGGCTAGGACCGCCTGCGATCTTAACGCCGTCGTTGTTCACGGTGGTGTCGCCGGCTTTGACGCTGTTCACTA
>NZ_JBQCWZ010000475.1:0-1049 GCF_051956895.1 Neisseria sp. P0021.S006 | reverse complement strand
ATCTAGTACAGTCCCTAAATATAAATAGACTAAAAAACTTCCAGTCATTTTTACTTTACTGGTTATAGCATCGTCTCATTTCATCTATTCACACCTATAATATCTCAACAGCTTTTACAAATACTCCAGCAGATCCACTGCTACCCTACTAAGCCTTTTTGAAACCTTTGTTGTAAAAAACGCTATTTCCATTCTTATCGAATAAAGGCAAATTTATAATTTTAAAGCCTCCCAAAATGATGAGGCCGTCTGAAAATCCTTTTTCAGACGGCCTTTCTTCATTTAAGCCAAGAAGGATTAAACCAAGTTTTCCAGCATCCATTTAACGTAACGGCTGACGCCTTGTTTTACATCCAAGAATTCTTCTTTATACCCGGCTTCGCGCAGCTTGGTGATATCCGCTTGAGTAAAGCTCTGATATTTGCCTTTAAGCGCATCTGGGAATGGGATATAACGAATAAGTTCTTCTTCAACCAACTCTTTCAAACTCATTTCAGGCTTGCCTTCGGCTGCACGGCAGGCGTTGACGGTGGCAGCGGCAAGATCGTTAAACTGTTGGCTACGACCTGTACCGAGATTGAAGATGCCTGAAAGCTCGGGATGATCGAAGAAGTAAAGGTTAACTTTGGCAACGTCTTCTACGCTGACAAAATCGCGTGTTTGCTCGCCATTACCGTAGCCGTCATTAGCGCCAAACAGATTAACATAACCATGCTCGCGGTATTGGTGGAAATGATGGAAGGCAACCGATGCCATACGGCCTTTGTGTTGTTCCTGTTGTCCGTAAACATTGAAGTAGCGGAAGCCGACGACTCGGGCGGTCAAACCTTCTTCCATTCGGCGGCGCAATACTTGGTCAAACAAGAATTTAGAGTAGCCATACACATTGAGCGGTTTTTCCAGTTCGCGCTCTTCGCGGAAGATTTCGCCCTTACCATATACAGCAGCGCTGGAGGCATAAAGGAACGGAATGCGTTCATCCTGACACCAGTCCAAGAGATCGAGCGTGTACTGGTAGTTGTTGTCCATCATGTAAAGACCATCATGAT
>NZ_JBQCWZ010000474.1:0-1051 GCF_051956895.1 Neisseria sp. P0021.S006 | reverse complement strand
GTATGGTATGCAATTGCCGGCAGCTTCCATTCGCTTCTCTATATCCTTATGTGGCTGGCCTGCGCGGCATTGGTTTATACCTGCTACAAACGTGTCATCAATGGCTTGAAGGCCGTCTGAAACTTGTCCACGTTCTTGGGTTAATCATCATTGATTAAAATATTTAAACCCATCACCCCGTTTTACTGAAAACAAAAAAGGCCGTCTGAAACCATAAACTATCGGTTTCAGACGGCCTTTTATTCAGTAGCCAAGATAACTTATTGTTTACCCAGTTGGCTGTAATCTACCAACATATACTTGGCAGTAATTTTCTGCGAAGCATTGCCTTCATCGCCCATCAAAATCATTTGAGGCTTGCCGTTAACGGTAATTGAATCGACGGCTTCAACGTTGGTAATGTGTTGCAGATTAGGCAAAGAGATTTTTTGCGGTTCATCGGTCGGATTACCGCTCCAAGTCCACAGTTGTGAGAATTTCTGTCCATTCTCATCCTTCACTTCATTAGCGATCACGTAGGTTTTCAAAACAGGATCATAGTTGAGGGAACGGATACCGCCGCCATCAATATCAATCACGGCCACTTCGTCAAACTCAGGCTTGGCATTGCGCTCAAATACATCTTTCGGATTGCTGATAAACGCGACCAAAGCCATGTTGTTGAACTCAGGATCACGGAAGCCCAAAACAAGACGTTTTTTCACTGGATCAAACGCCATGCCCTCAATATTGATTTCTTCAAAAGAAACCTCTGCCTTGGTTCGCTCGCGAATCAAATCATGCAGCTTGTGATCGGTTTCCAAAACCTGCGTCAGATTGTCGTAGCTGGTCAGCCCCAACACATTGCCGTCTTGGATTTTAAAGCGCATCAGGTGTTCGCGGTCAGGCGATCGGTTGCCTTTACGGGTGCGTGAGTGTGAAGTCATTGCGTAGATAAAGCCTTCATCGTCGCGCGCCAAAGCCTCCAAGTCGCTGAGACGGCGTTTGAAACCGGTAATCACGCGCGTATCCAATGCCTCGTCTTCTACAAACCTGCCGGTTTTATCAATGC
>NZ_JBQCWZ010000473.1:0-1052 GCF_051956895.1 Neisseria sp. P0021.S006 | reverse complement strand
ATTAATGACGACAATGATAGAAAACTGTTGGCTACTGCTAAGAGAGTCGATTTTTACGATTTCGGACGTAGTCGGATCGGCCATGCAGTCTTTACCGCGCCTAACGGCATCTGTCAGGATATGAAACACGGCAAAGGCGTTTCCTACAAGCTGGTTACCAACTATGTTAATTTTCCGGATTATCCTTCGCCTGAAAATATCTTGATTATTACTGCGCAAGGCAAATATGAGCAAGACGGTTTTATATTGGATTCCACTGAGTCAAGGGTGACCAGTGCCAATAAAGAGTTTGCCAGAAAATATGGTGAAGCCCTGAAATCCAAGAATGGCCCTGAGACCAGACAGGTGAATATGGCTAATGCAGCCAGTGCAGAAAAAGGCAGACTGTTGGCTGATTATATCTGTCAGTAATCATATTAAAGGCCGTCTGAAATTCAGACGGCCTTTTTGAATCATGAATGCATCTCTTGTTCAAATGACAGCAGAATCTGTTTTACTTCATCCGCTTCTTTAACGGCGCGGATACGGTCAAACAATACCTGCGCCTGTTCAAACTCTTTTTTCATCATGCCCAGCCACTGTTTCAAGCGGGCAACCGGATATTTGTTGTTGGCTTCTTTGGCAAGGCATAAGTCGAAGAATTGGACTATCCATGAGGAGACTTCGGCAAAGTCGGTATCTTTGACTGTTTCGCCGTTTTCATATTGCTTGATTTGCCGCGCCAAGTCGGGACGGATAACTGCGCCGCGCCCGAGCATCACGCTGTCGCATCCGCTGACGGTTTTAATGTCGAGATAGTCTTGAAGGCTGAATACATCGCCGTTGGCAGTAACGGGAATACTGACTGCATCGCGGATTTTGCGCACCCATTCCCAATGTGCCGGCGGTTCGTAGCCTTCGACTTTGGTGCGCGCATGGACGGTTAATGCACATGCGCCGCCGTTTTCAATCGCGGAAGCACATTCCAATGCCAGACTTTTATCTTCATAACCGAGCCGCATCTTGGCAGTCAGCGGAATGTGTTGCGGAAGGCGTTGGCGCAGGGTGTGGAC
>NZ_JBQCWZ010000472.1:0-1058 GCF_051956895.1 Neisseria sp. P0021.S006 | reverse complement strand
CCGTTTTCCGTATGCTGGTTTTGGCATGGGTCTACTTCGGCGCAGTTGCCAACGTACCCTTGGTATGGGATATGGCAGACATGGCCATGGGCATCATGGCATGGATTAACCTCGTCGCCATCCTGCTCCTGTCCCCACTTGCCTTCCTGCTGTTGAAAGACTACACAGCCAAGCTGAAAATGGGTAAAGACCCAGAGTTCAAACTCTCTGAACACCCAGGCTTGAAACGCAAAATCAAATCCGATATCTGGTAAAACCAAAGGCCGTCTGAAATTTCAGACGGCCTTTTTAATCCCTGCCATTTAGACAAAACGATGCCCCTTAAAGCAGAAGCCTTAAGGGGCAGAGCGTTGCGGCACATCTTTTCAGACGGCCTTATTGTAGCAACGTTTCTCATTTCGCAGTGCAACAATATGGACAGATTCTAATTCCAAATCGGTACCTAGTCAAGTATTTCATTTGCATGGTAATACTTACCTAGGATATATTTATACTTACCAAACATCATATTACGGAGAAACTGATGGCTACATTCAAACCCAATCCAATCAACTACGTCCTCGGCCTCGATATCGGCATCGCATCCGTCGGCTGGGCGATGGTAGAAATTGACGAAGAAGAAAACCCCATACGCCTGATTGATTTGGGCGTGCGCGTATTTGAGCGGGCCGAAGTACCAAAAACAGGCGACTCTCTCGCAGCGGTAAGACGCTTAGCACGCAGCGTCCGCCGCCTGACCCGCCGTCGCGCCCACCGCCTGCTTCGGGCCCGTCGCCTATTGAAACGCGAGGGCGTATTACAGGCTGCCGATTTTGATGAAAACGGCTTGATTAAATCCTTACCGAATACACCATGGCAACTTCGCGCAGCCGCATTAGACCGCAAACTGACGCCTTTGGAGTGGTCGGCAGTCTTGTTGCATTTAATCAAACATCACGGCTATTTGTCGAAACGGAAAAATGAAGAGCAAACTGCCGATAAGGAGCTTGGGGCTTTGCGTGCAGGTATGAAGAGTAACACTCAAGCCTTAAAGACAGGCAATTTCCGCACTCCGGCCG
>NZ_JBQCWZ010000471.1:0-1061 GCF_051956895.1 Neisseria sp. P0021.S006 | reverse complement strand
CCACTAACGCGTATATTTTAAATCCTTTATCCTAATTTAGATTTTATAAATCGATATTTTATTTTTGATAGGAATTTTATGAACCCGCTCCATATTGTCGTCCTCGACCGCGATACTCTCGTCAACCGCCCGTTTGATTTTGATTTTCCACATACATTGAGCAGCTACGGCACAACCGAAGCGCACGAAACCTTAGAGCGTATCCGCGGCGCGGACATTGTGATTACCAACAAAGTCGTGATTTCCGCCCAAGCATTTGCCGAAAATCCACAATTCAAGCTGGTTGCCGTTACCGCGACAGGCGTCAACAATGTGGACGTTGAGGCTGCCAAACAAAACGGTACGGCAGTGTGCAATATCCGCGCTTACGGCAATGAATCCGTGGCGGAACACGCGTTTATGATGATGATTACCCTGATGCGCAACCTGCCTGCCTATCAGCGTGACGTTGCGGCAGGCTTGTGGGAAAACTCACCGTTTTTCTGCCACCTCGGCGCACCGATGCGCGATTTGAACGGTAAAACGCTGGCGATTTTCGGTCGCGGCAATATCGGGAAAACGCTGGCAACTTATGCTCAGGCTTTCAAAATGAATGTCGTGTTCGCCGAACATAAAAATGCCCAAAGCGTCCGCGACGGTTATGTTTCCTTTGACGAAGCCATCCGCTCCGCCGATGTCGTATCGCTTAATTGTCCGCTCACGCCGCAAACGGCCAATATGATAGGCGAAGCTGAATTGCAGCAAATGAAACCCGGCGCCATCCTCATCAACTGCGGACGCGGCGGCTTGGTTGATGAAGCCGCTTTGGTTGCGGCGTTGAAATACGGCCAAATCGGCGGAGCAGGTTTTGACGTATTGACACAAGAGCCGCCGCGCGACGGCAACCCTCTGCTGAAAGCCCGACTGCCCAACCTCATCGTCACGCCACACATTGCATGGGCAAGCCAAGAGGCCGCCAACCGCCTGTTTGACATCCTTTTAGACAATATCAACCACTTTGTGGCCGGTAATCCGCAAAATCTGGTTTAATCTATGGAAAACCTGTTGATAAGGTTGTGAAC
>NZ_JBQCWZ010000470.1:0-1061 GCF_051956895.1 Neisseria sp. P0021.S006 | reverse complement strand
CATCAGCCGCTTTTATGTCCGTTCACATAATGGTCAGACACGTTTGAAATGCCATTATTGCGAAAAAACCTTCTCGCGTGATTCGGTTGCCGAAGCCTGATAAAATCTCAGGCCGTCTGAAAACACGGCTGTGCGGTTTGAGTTGTCTGCTTGATACATCAGTTTCATAAAAAGCAAGATATTAAGCAAATTGCGTTAAAATTACGTTAAAATAATGCCTTCTGAGTTAATGACATCATTTGCTCAAAAGGCATTATTTTTATAACGCGATACGAAATGTAGGAAAACTTATGCACTCATCCATACAAAGCCGGTTTGCCCCAATTTTATACGTCTTGATTTTCTTTGCCGGATTTTTAGCCGCACAAGTTTGGTTTAATCAGCAAGCCTATTTGGCCAATCTTCCTCTTTTGGTCACAGCCATTTCTGCCGTTGCATTGGTTTGGTTGATTTGGGCCGTCGTATCTGCGCGATCCAAAGCTAAAAGCAAGATGTTGCACCGTGAGCAGCTGATTCAAAAAGAGAGCATTCATCCGGTTTTGCATGCGACGTTGCAGCGTTCTGACGGTCAAACGGATTTATTGGTTTTGGTTGTCCGCAATAGCGGTAAGGGCTTGGCGAAGAATGTACGCTTTGAGGCAGAGCCTTTGCCGGATCACTTGCCGAGCAAGTTGGTTGCCGATGCAGTTATGCGCTTGTAGATGTTTTCCGGCGGTGTGGATATGCTGGCATCGGGCGAATTGTATGGCGGCGTGTTTGCAAGCATGTTGGCGCTGGCTGCCGAATTGCCGGACCAGACATTTGGCGGCGTGTTGAAACTGAAGGCCACTTATGAAAATGCTTTTGGCGATCAATGCACTTCAGAAAGCATTTTGGATTTGAGCATACTGAATTTCAACTTGTCGGAAATTAAATCCGGTGGCGAACAAAAGCCCCGCAAGAAATTGTTGTATTGATATACAAAATATGCAGGCCGTCTGAAACCGAAATACTTGGTTTCAGACGGCCTGTTGTTATTTTTCAAATGATTTTTGAAGAAAAAGAGGCGTATCGGGTATAAT
>NZ_JBQCWZ010000469.1:0-1068 GCF_051956895.1 Neisseria sp. P0021.S006 | reverse complement strand
TTTTTGATCTCTATTGTTGCGGTATTTCGGTTTCAGACGGCCTGATTGCTCATTTTGAAAAGAACAGGCCGTCTGAAAAAATTCAAAGGACTTATTGTAGCCCAATTGTCTTGATTTTATAAGCTTCTAGAAGCGTTTCTATGCTTCCCAAACCCTGGCATCTTCCATATCTTGCAAAATTTGGGTTTTCAATGCTTCGATACTCTCAAATTTTTTCTCGTCACGCAGTTTGTGCAGGAAGCGAACGAAGATACGTTGTCCGTACAAATCGCCGTTGAAATCGAACAGATGGACTTCCAGCTTTTGCGAGCGGTTGTTGCTGACAGTGGGGTTAAAACCAAAGCTGGCAACGCCTCGGCGCGTACCGAATGTGCCATCTGCTTCAACGACAAATACGCCGCTTAGCGCATAATGATACGGAGGAAGCTGGACATTGGCGGTAGGCGCGTTGATGGTGCGGCCGAGTTTTTGTCCGTGTTTGACCTTGCCGCTTAAAACGTAATCATGGCCCAATAGTCTTTTGGCGTATTCCAACTTGCCGTCTGAAAGGGCTTGGCGGACGGCGGTACTGCTGGTACGGATGTCTTCAACGATAACGGACGGCGTGCGCTCGGTTTGCATATCGGGCTGTTGAGCCAAGAGTTCAAAACAGCCTTCACGGCCGGCACCGAAACGGAAATCGTCGCCAATCAACAAATAACGCGTGTTGAGCGTTTGGCGCAAAAGCTGGTCGATAAACGCTTGCGCGCTCATATCGGAGAAAGCTTGGTTAAAACGCAAGACCCAAACGGCATCCACGCAGCCGGTTTCACGCAAAAGGCGCAATTTGGTACGCAGCGGGCTGATGCGGTAAGGCAGCTTTTTCCCGGCTTTGCGCGCAAAAAATTCTTTGGGCTGAGGCTCAAAAACAACAACGACAACAGGCAGACCGCGCTGGTCTGCCTCTCGTTTGAGTTTTTGTAGAATGTGTTTGTGCCCGAGGTGTACGCCATCGAAGTTGCCGATGGTTACGGCGGCTCCTTGCGGAAATTTGGGCGCGTGTCGCTGTCCAAGCCAGATGTTCATGGG
>NZ_JBQCWZ010000468.1:0-1068 GCF_051956895.1 Neisseria sp. P0021.S006 | reverse complement strand
AGCTGCTGTTGCCGATAATGAAAAAGCTGTGTTGTATGCTTTGGAAACCAGCCCGGGCGTATTTGAATACTATTTGGGCCTGAATAACTTCTACACCGTATGGCAATACAACCACAGCCGCATGTATGTAACAGCGGTACGCGATATTGCGAATGCAATCAATAACAATGGCCTGTAAGCCATAAGAAAACCACCCATTTGGGTGGTTTTTAAGTATTTGGGGCTTTTACAGAACATTTTAAGCCATCAGTTTGATTTTCATGGCGTAACGTTTTTTGCTGTGCCCTGAAACAAACTGTCCGCCTTTTGCAGGGGATAAAAACGCATTGCCTTCTGCGGTTGGTTCTGCACAAGTATATTGGCCGTTTCTATCGCTCCAGAGGGCATACACAGGCAGATTGTGGGTGCGGATATCCAGTTTCAAGCCGTTAAATGCAACGTGTGCATCCTGGTCGGAGGAAACAAATTCGGTATGGGAGATATAGTCGGCATCGTATGGCGCGCCGTTGAAATCAAATTGTGTACCTGCGGCGGTAAAGTAGGGGTGGAATCCCGGAGACGTGCGGACGGGCGATTCGCCGTAATTGCAGACAGTTAGGATGGCGATGGCTTCATTTTCGTTAGGCAGACTGTAATCAAGCAACCATTCGACGTGTTCATAGCCTTTTTCTGTGCTGATTAATTTCAAGCCGATATCCGATTCATTTTGATGGCGGATTTCCCAGTCTGAAGTTCTGCCGAAACCATGTTGAGCTAGATGATTTTTGCTGTCCGGTCCGAATTGGGGTAAGCAGACGTGCATGCCGCCGCGTAATTTTGTATCATCGCCCACGTGGACGCTGGTTTTCGGAAACAAGACTTCCCGTCCTTTTAGAATCAGGGAGTCAATATATCCGCCCATTGTATTGACTTGCATAGTGGCTGATTGGTTGCGTAGTATGATTTCAGGCATAATGATTTTAGCTTCAAATTGTTTATCATTTGTGTGGCATTCTAACATTGCGATGACATGCTGTCGCTGCCAGCTTGATAGAAAATCCTTAATAAAAATCAAAAAAATGCTAGAAT
>NZ_JBQCWZ010000467.1:0-1069 GCF_051956895.1 Neisseria sp. P0021.S006 | reverse complement strand
CGTGTGCTATATCCACATTGCCGGACATGACGTCGAAACGCCGGAATTGTTGATTGATACGCATGGCGCGGCGGTTTTGCCGACCGTTTGGGATTTACTCGAACTGGCCTATGCCAAACTGCCGACGATTCCGCCCACCCTGTTGGAACGCGATTTCAATTTCCCGCCTTTTGCCGAACTCGAAGCCGAAGTCGCTAAAATCGCCGACTATCAAATGCGTGCCGGAAAGGAATACCGCCGTGCAGCCTGAAACCTCCGCCCAATATCAACACCGCTTTGCCCAAGCCATACGCGAAGGCAAAGCCGAAGACGGATTGCCGCAAGAGCGTCTGAACGTCTATATCCGCCTGATACGCAACAATATTCACAGCTTTATCGACCGCTGTTATACCGAAACGCTGCAATACTTTGACAGCGAAGAATGGGGCCGTCTGAAAGAAGGTTTCGTCCGTGACGCGCGCGCCCAAACGCCCTATTTTCAAGAAATCCCCGGCGAGTTCCTCCAATATTGCCAAAGTCTGCCGCTTTCAGACGACCTCTTGGCATTGATGGACTTTGAACACACCCAGCTGCTCGCCGAAACCGCGCAAACCGACAGCCAAGCAGTCCATACCGATTCAGACGATTTGGCTTACACCCTTTCTCCCGCCGCCTTTGTGCGCCGTTATCAGTATGACGTGACGGACGAATTGCATGAGGCGGAAACCGCCGTTTTGGTGTGGCGCGATAAGGAAGACGACGTGATGTACCAAACCCTCGACGGTTTCGACGCCTTATTGCTGGAAACGCTGGCAGAGACGCCCACTTCCCTAAACGGCCTGCAAACCATGCTGGCAGAGTTCATGCCGTCTGAAAACGCTTGGCAGGACGCATTAAGGCAGAAATGGACGGATTGGTGGGAACAGGGCATTTTGGTTGCGGCATAAATCAAGGCCGTCTGAAACGGGCGCAGTCGGTTTCGGTAAAACAAAAATACTACTTAAATCGTTTATAGATTCAATCGCATGCTCTTGCCGTATCAGCGTAAAATCAAAAGTATATTGATCATTCATTTCATACTGATACATTA
>NZ_JBQCWZ010000466.1:0-1073 GCF_051956895.1 Neisseria sp. P0021.S006 | reverse complement strand
TTATATGGGCGCATTGTCTCAAAAACTCTATAGAGATGAAACAGCGCAATAGGCAAAGGTATGCAAATTCAAAGCAATTGAAGCAAAGGCCGTCTGAAAAAGCAGGATTTATGATTAAAAACAGCTTTTCAGACGGCCTGATTGCAAACAGATATTATTTTCCGAATTCCTGCAGCCAGTCTCGCGCTACCAAAAATTGATTTAATGCGGCTTCTGGAGAACCTTCTTCCGGCGCATATTGATACTCGAAGCGTACTAAAGGCGGCATGGACATCAAAATGCTTTCCGTACGACCGCCGCTTTGCAGGCCAAACAGCGTGCCTCTGTCCCAAACCAAGTTAAATTCCACATAGCGTCCGCGACGGTAGAGTTGGAAATCTCGTTCACGTTCTCCATAAGGCGTATTTTTGCGTTTGGCCACAATCGGTAGATACGCTGCGATATAGCCTTCCCCGACTGCCTTGATAAAATTCAAGCAGGTATCGAAATCCCAGCGGTTTAAATCGTCAAAAAACAGGCCGCCCACGCCGCGTGTTTCGTTACGGTGTTTCAAATAGAAATATTCGTCACACCATTGTTTGAATTCAGGATAAACCGATTCTCCAAATGGCGCGCATACGTCCCGAGTCACTGTGTGCCAATGCACGATATCTTCTTCAAAAGGATAAAACGGCGTCAAATCAAAGCCGCCGCCAAACCACCAAACCGGCTCGGCATTTTCAGGGTAGGCAATAAAAAAGCGCACATTGGCATGGCTGGTCGGAACATAAGGATTTTTCGGATGAATGACCAGCGACACGCCCATGGCTTCAAACGCCGCGCCTGCCAATTCCGGACGATGGGCCGTAGCAGAAGCCGGCATTTTTGTTCCCTTTACATGCGAAAAATTCACACCGGCCTGCTCGAATACTGCGCCGTTTTTCAATACACGGGTTTCGCCGATACCCAGCTTCCCAGTCCATACTTCATGCACAAATTTGGCTTCGCCATCTTCTTGCTCCAGCGCGGCGCAGATTTGGTTTTGCAGTGTTTTGAGGAGGGTTAGAACGGATTCTGTGTGCATGATATATCCT
>NZ_JBQCWZ010000465.1:0-1079 GCF_051956895.1 Neisseria sp. P0021.S006 | reverse complement strand
CATTTAAAGACCGCGACATCATCATGTTCAATCCTCATGCCTTGATTGAAGGCATGATTATTGCCGGTTACGCGATGGGTGCGAAAGCCGGCTACAACTATATCCACGGCGAAATTTTTGAAGGCTACCAACGTTTTGAGGCCGCTTTGGAGCAGGCGCGTGCCGCAGGCTTTTTGGGTAAAAATATTTTAGGCTCGGATTTTGAATTTGAACTCTTCGCCCACCACGGCTACGGCGCATATATTTGCGGCGAAGAAACCGCATTGCTCGAATCGCTGGAAGGCAAAAAAGGCCAGCCTCGCTTTAAGCCGCCATTCCCTGCTTCGTTCGGCCTGTACGGCAAACCGACTACCATCAACAATACTGAAACGTTCTCCTCTGTCCCCTTCATTATCCGCGACGGCGGACAGACATTTGCCGATAAAGGTATTCCGAATGCAGGCGGTACCAAATTGTTCTGTATTTCCGGTCATGTCGAGCGTCCGGGCAACTATGAAGTGCCATTGGGTACACCGTTTGCCGAAGTCCTGAAAATGGCGGGCGGTATGCGCGGCGGTAAAAAACTCAAGGCCGTTATTCCCGGCGGTTCGTCCGCGCCAGTTTTGCCTGCCGATATCATGATGCAGACCAATATGGACTATGACTCGATTTCCAAAGCCGGCTCGATGCTGGGTTCCGGCGCGATTATCGTCATGGACGAAGACGTGTGCATGGTGAAAGCCCTTGAGCGCCTGAGCTACTTCTACTACGACGAGTCTTGCGGCCAATGTACGCCTTGTCGTGAAGGTACGGGCTGGCTTTACCGCATCGTCCACCGCATCGTAGAAGGCAAAGGCCGCATGGAAGACTTGGATTTGCTGGATTCTGTCGGTAACCAAATGGCAGGCCGCACCATCTGCGCCCTTGCCGATGCCGCCGTCTTCCCTGTCCGCAGCTTTACCAAGCATTTCCGTGATGAGTTTGTGCATTACATCGAACACGGCGGACCGATGAAACCGAATAAGTGGTGCTAAGTTTTTCAGACGGCCTCTAAAAGAATTATTTATTAAATACACGTAACTAGGAACGAACCATGTTAC
>NZ_JBQCWZ010000464.1:0-1088 GCF_051956895.1 Neisseria sp. P0021.S006 | reverse complement strand
GTGAAACAGCAAGGCGGTGTGGGCAACCTGATCAACCAACTGCAACAAGGCGGTTTGGGCGATGCCCTGAGCAGCTGGGTTTCCAACCAATCCAGCAACCTGCCTGTGTCCGGCAGCGACCTACAAAATGCTTTGGGCAGCGATACGGTAAACCAAATCGCGCAAAAATTCGGCGTGGATGCCGGTCAAGCAGGCGATTTGTTGGCCAAAGTATTGCCTGACTTGGTAGATAAAGCCACACCTAACGGCACGGCTCAAGATGCGGATGGCTTCGGCTTGGACGACATTGCTTCTATGCTGCTGAAAAACTTTATGAAATAATGAATTGAATCATTTGATAAGGCCGTCTGAATCCGTTCAGACGGCCTTATAACTTTTGGTTCACGGTAAATAACCAATAAGTCTTTTTCTGATGGAGGCAGATGGCTTATGATGGACACTTCATTTCACCAAATAAGAAGGTTATACACATGTCCCGCTTGACCATACACACAGTTGAAACCGCTCCTGAAGCTGCTAAACCACGCGTTGAAGCCGTATTGAAAAACAACGGCTTTATTCCTAACCTGATCGGCGTTTTGGCCAATGCGCCTGAAGCTTTGGCGTTTTATCAAGAAGTTGGCAAGCTGAATGCGGCCAACAGCCTGACTGACGGCGAAGTTGAAGTTGTCCAAATCATCGCCGCCCGTACCAACGAATGCGGTTTCTGCGTTGCCGGCCACACCAAACTGGCCACCCTGAAAAAACTGCTGTCCGAACAATCCATCAAAGCCGCACGCGCATTGGCTGCAGGCGAGTTTGACGATGCCAAACTGGGTGCTTTGGCGACATTCACCCAGGCCATTATGGCGAAAAAAGGCGCGGTATCCGACGACGAGCTGAAAGCTTTCTTCGATGCAGGCTACAACCAACAGCAAGCCGTTGAAGTCGTCATGGGCGTTGCTTTGGCAACCTTGTGCAACTACGTCAACAACCTTGCCAAAACCGAAATCAACCCTGAATTGCAGGCATTTGCCTAATCTCATCAAAAAAGGCCGTCTGAAAATTCAGACGGCCTTTTAGCAAAAAGCAAGGATATCCTTGTTGCC
>NZ_JBQCWZ010000463.1:0-1094 GCF_051956895.1 Neisseria sp. P0021.S006 | reverse complement strand
CTTATGAAGTGCATTTGGGTTCGTGGAAACGCAATCCGGAAAACAATTTCTGGCTGACTTATGAAGAGCTGGCCAAAGAACTGGTGGCATACGTCAAAGACATGGGCTTTACCCATATCGAGTTTTTGCCTGTTTCCGAATATCCGTTTGACGGCTCATGGGGCTATCAGGCAACCGGTTTGTATGCGCCGACCAGCCGTTTCGGTTCGCCGGAAGAATTGCGCGCATTGATTAAAGCCGCACACGACGAGGGTATCAGCGTTATCCTCGACTGGGTAGTCGGCCATTTCCCAACCGACGACCACGGCCTGGCCAAGTTTGACGGCACTGCGCTGTACGAACACGCCGACCCGCGCGAAGGCTACCACCAAGACTGGAACACCCTAATTTACAACTTTGGCAGAAACGAAGTGAAAAACTTCCTGCAAGGCAACGCCCTGTATTGGATAGAACGTTTCGGCTTTGACGGTATCCGCGTTGACGCGGTTGCTTCCATGATTTACCGCAACTACTCGCGTAAAGACGGCGAGTGGATTCCGAACCAATACGGCGGCCATGAAAACCTCGAAGCCATCGCTTTCCTGCGTGATACCAACACCATGTTGAAAGAGGAAGTTCCGGCTGCGACTGAAATCGCCGAAGAATCTACTTCGTTCGCCAACGTCACCCGTCAAGAAGGTTTGAATTTCAGCTTCAAATGGAATATGGGCTGGATGAACGATACCTTGCGTTACATGATGGAAGACCCCATCAACCGCAAATATCACCACAACAAAATGACTTTCGGCATGATGTACCAGTACAGCGAGAACTTCGTCCTGCCGCTTTCTCATGACGAAGTCGTACATGGCAAACGCTCGCTACTCGGACGTATGCCCGGCGACTGCTGGCAACAATTTGCCAACCTGCGCGCCTACTACGGCTTTATGTACGGCTTCCCCGGCAAAAAACTCTTGTTTATGGGCAGCGAGTTTGCGCAAGGCCGCGAGTGGAACTACAACGAAGGACTGGATTGGTTCTTGCTGGAGCAAGAGGGCGGCTGGCACAAAGGCGTACAAGACTTCGTGCGCGAATTGAACCATGTCTATAAAGAC
>NZ_JBQCWZ010000462.1:0-1094 GCF_051956895.1 Neisseria sp. P0021.S006 | reverse complement strand
GCGTACCGGTTCGGCAATCGCGCGCGCGTAGCCGTCTACTACGGTAATGGTGGTGCAGTACATACAAGCAAAGGCGATAAATGCCACCAGCGGACGCGACCAGTCGCCGATGGTCACGGCGTACATATTAATCAGCTGGCCAACATATTTGCCGCCCGCCATTTGTACGGCTTCGCCGTTGCCGTATTGGACATATGCACCCAAGGCCAAGAAGACGACCGCCAACACTGCGCTGGTGATGTAGCCGACGTTGAAGTCGAAAATGCCGTCTCGGTAGCTGGAAGGGTTGATGCGTTGTTTTTCGGTAACCCACAAAGAGTTGATGGCGGAAATTTCAATCGGTGCAGGCATCCAGCCCATCAGCGCGATGAGGAAGCCCAAGCCTGCCAGTGTCCACGGGGTAGGCTCGATAAAGTCGGGTTTCATCTGCATGCCGCGAGACATGGCCACGGCTGCTGCGGCGACGGTGGCGATGGTCAGGCTGACGATGATGATTTTGGAAACGTTATCCAATGCTTTATAGCGGCCGCTTGCCAAAATCAGCAGGCAGGAAACCATAATCATGACGGACACCATACCGGCATCGAAAGTCAGTGATGGGATTGCCATTTTGACGATGGCGGCGGTAACGATGGCGACTGCACCGGCATTAATCGTTGCCGATGCAATACATAAAATCAAAAATACCCACAAATAAACGCGGCTTTTTTCGGCATAGCCCTCAATCAGGCTTTTGCCCGTGTCCAGCGTGTAATGTGCGCTGAAGCGGAAAAACGGGTATTTGAACAGGTTGGTCAGAATAATGATCAGCGCAAGCTGCCAGCCGTAAAGTGCACCTGCCTGCGTGGAGGCAATCAGGTGCGATCCGCCGACCGCTGCCGAAGCCATCATGATGCCCGGGCCGAGAGCATTGATTTTGCTCTTCCAGGTGGAAGCGTGTGTATGTTGTTCAGCCATAATTAGTTTCCGCCTTTTTCAGACGGCCTTATTATCAAAAAAAGGCATATTTTAACGTAAATAAAAAGTTTGCCCAATAATATGCGTAATACTTTTTATCAATCAAAGGGAAAATACGGTGTTAAAAAGCCGAGATG
>NZ_JBQCWZ010000461.1:0-1098 GCF_051956895.1 Neisseria sp. P0021.S006 | reverse complement strand
ATACCGAAGCCAGCCGTCAAGATTTGGCTGACAAAGAAAACGCGGAAATCGAAATCCTCAACCGCTACCTGCCCCAAATGATGTCTGCAGAAGAAATCAAAACTGTCGTTGAAGCAACTATTGCAGAAACCGGTGCATCAGGCATGGCAGATATGGGTAAAGTCATGGGCGTACTGAAAACCCGCCTGACCGGAAAAGCCGACATGGGCGAAGTCAACAAGGTTTTGAAAGCCGCATTGACTGCTTAATCATCAATAATCAAAAAGGCCGTCTGAAATATTATTTTCAGACGGCCTTTCTTATTGTGCTCATCAAGCAGCAGTTACTTTACCTTCATGACGCAACAAAGTAATCAAATCGCTGATACGTTTTTTCATGGAACGGCGATCGACAATTTGGTCGATTGCGCCCTTCTCCAACAAAAATTCTGCACGTTGGAAACCTTCCGGCAAGGTTTCGCGTACAGTCTGCTCGATAACGCGCGGACCTGCAAAACCAATCAGAGCATTCGGTTCTGCCAAAACCACATCACCCAAGAAGGCAAAGCTGGCAGATACGCCGCCCATGGTCGGGTCGGTCAATACGGAAATAAACGGCAGACGTTTTTCAGTCAGCAAATGCAAAGCCGCGCTGGTTTTCGTCATCTGCATCAAAGAGTTCAAACCCTCCTGCATACGCGCACCACCGGAAGCCGCCACGCAAATAAACGAACAATTATCTGCAACAGCACGGCGTACACCCTGAACGAAACGCTCACCCACGACCGAACCCATAGAGCCGCCGATAAAACGGAATTCAAACGCAGCCACCACGACAGGCAGGCCGTTCATGGTGCCTTTCATAACAACCAAAGCATCGTCTTCGCCGGTTGCTTTGCGCGCAGCAGCAAGGCGATCCGGATATTTTTTGCTGTCTTTAAATTTCAGCGGGTCTGTCGGTTTAATATTGGCTGCAATCTCTTCACGGCCTTCTTCATCCAAAAGCAGGTCCAAACGTTCGCGCGCAGAAAGCGGATTGTGATGATTACATTTCGGGCAGACTTCGCTGTTTTGTTTCAACTCGGTTGAGTAAACCGTTGCCGAACAAGACGGACATTTG
>NZ_JBQCWZ010000460.1:0-1099 GCF_051956895.1 Neisseria sp. P0021.S006 | reverse complement strand
AATATAAAAAAGCGGCTAAACAGGATAAACACTGTTTGCCGCTTTTTGATTTATTTCTTTATTTTACTTCTTCAACAATTTTGCCGCTTCAATCGCATAGTAAGTCAAAATACCATCAGCGCCGGCGCGTTTGAATGACAACAGGCTCTCCAAAATGGTTTTTTCACCATCCAACCAGCCGTTTTGAATGGCAGCCTGAAGCATGGCATATTCGCCGGAAACTTGGTAAGCATAAGTCGGTACGCCGAACTCGTCTTTGACTCGACGGACGACATCCAAATATGGCAGACCCGGTTTTACCATGACCATGTCTGCGCCCTCTTGAATATCCAATGCTACTTCGTGCAAGGCTTCATTAGTGTTTGCAGGGTCCATTTGGTAGGTTTTCTTGTCTGCCTTACCCAAATTGCCGGAGCTGCCGACGGCGTCGCGGAACGGGCCGTAGAACGCCGAAGCATATTTTGCCGAATACGCCATGATGCGCGTATGGATATGGCCGGCATCTTCTAAGGCTTCGCGGATGGCAAGAATACGTCCGTCCATCATGTCGGATGGGGCAATGACTTGTGCGCCTGCATCGGCATGACACAAAGCCTGTTTTACCAAAACTTCAATGGTTTCATCGTTGAGGACATAGCCATTTTCATCGGTTAAACCGTCTTGGCCGTGAATGGTATAAGGGTCCAAGGCAACGTCGGTCATGATACCCAGCTCTGGGAATTTCTCGCGCAGGGTTCGTACTACTGTCGGCACCAAGCCTGCAGGGTTATAAGCTTCCTCAGCAAACTCGGTTTTGTTTTGCGTTACCACGGGAAACAAAGCCAGCATAGGAATGCCGAGCTTCAGTGCTTCTTCAGCGGTAAACAACAATTTGTCCAAACTTTGGCGTTTGACACCCGGCATGGATGGGACTGCCTCTTCCTGATTCTGGCCTTCCAATACAAAAACCGGATAGATTAAATCATCTGCCGTCAAAGTATGCTCGCGCATCAGACGACGTGAAAAATCGTCTTTACGCATACGGCGCATACGGGTGTTTGAGACATAACGCGGAGGGAAATTCATAATAATTGCCTTTAAATGATGAAGTCTTAAAATC
>NZ_JBQCWZ010000459.1:0-1100 GCF_051956895.1 Neisseria sp. P0021.S006 | reverse complement strand
TTATCGCTTATCGTGAAGGTAAATGGCAGCCGGTAGAGTGGCAATCTTCCACAGACCTGACAATCGCCCCAGGCGCGCATGCTTTGCATTACGGCAGCGAATGTTTTGAGGGCTTGAAGGCATTCCGTCAGGCAAACGGCAAAATCGTGATGTTCCGCCCGACCGCCAACATCGCGCGTATGCAGCAAAGTGCGGATATTCTGCACCTGCCGCGCCCTGAGACTGAGGCTTATTTGGATGCTTTGATTGAATTGGTCAAACGCTCTGCCGAAGAAATTCCTGATGCGCCAGCCGCGTTGTACCTGCGTCCGACTTTGATCGGTACCGATCCTGTGATCGGCAAAGCTGGTTCTCCTTCCGAAACAGCCTTGCTGTACATTTTGGCTTCTCCTGTCGGCGACTATTTCAAAGCCGGTTCGCCCGTTAAAATCTTGGTGGAAACCGAACATATCCGTTGCGCTCCACATATGGGCCGTGTGAAATGCGGCGGCAACTATGCTTCAGCCATGCCTTGGGTGTTGAAAGCCAAAGCAGAGCACGGTGCAAACCAAGTGTTGTTCTGCCCGAATGGCGACGTTCAGGAAACCGGCGCGTCTAACTTTATCCTGATTAACGGCGATGAAATCATTACCAAACCGTTGACAGACGAATTCCTGCACGGCGTTACCCGCGATTCTGTACTGACTGTTGCCAAAGATTTGGGCTACACCGTTACCGAGCGCAACTTTACTGTCGACGAGCTGAAAGCCGCGATTGAGAATGGTGCGGAAGCGATTCTGACCGGTACGGCTGCGGTTATTTCTCCGGTAACTTCTTTCGTGATTGATGGTAAAGAAATTGAAGTGAAGAGCCAAGAGCGCGGTTATACAATCCGTAAGGCGATTACCGACATTCAATACGGTTTGGCAGAAGACAAACATGGCTGGTTGGTCGAAGTTTGTTAAATAGAACGCATTCAATAAAAAAGGCCGTCTGAAATATTTTTTCAGACGGCCTTTTTTATTGGTTTTTAGAGAGGGAAGACAAATAATAAAATGCTAAATTTTACGAACAAACGGTAGCATTTTAAGATAATCGGTATATAATGCGCAATTATGTTG
>NZ_JBQCWZ010000458.1:0-1102 GCF_051956895.1 Neisseria sp. P0021.S006 | reverse complement strand
GTATAGAAGACCCTGCCCCCTGTCCTTTAGACGTACCAAAATCATTCTTTTGATGACTCTTCGACGCCAATGCCGTATCCGGAATCCTGTCCCCCTTCGCAACATTGCCATTTGCAGGAATACGGATATTCCCGACCCCTGACAATAATGGATCGCTGCCGGTAACGGCCGGCTTGATGTTTTTCAGGTTGCCAACTCCCGCAATAATCGGGGCTTTTATCCTCGGATTGGGGTTGACAAAGCTCATCAGCCAGTCGGCAACGTTCAGCGCAAGCTCTTCGTTTTTCCGCTCTTCCTGCCTGATTTTGGTGTCTTTTGTCCCGCTGTGCAGCCAGGTCAGGTTACGGTATTCGGGTTTGTCCTGTCGGCGGTATTCCTCAAACAGCTTCGGATCGTTGTAGGCTTGCGGATTTCTTGCGCCGTAGTCGCGGTAGTCCCAAGTATAACCCAAGGCTTTGTCTTCGCCTTTCATTCCGATAAGGGATATGACGCTTTGATCGGTATAGCCGTCTTGGGAACCTTTGTCCACCCAGCGCAGTATCTGCCTGCGGATTCTCATCGCGGCTTCTTGGCTGCTGATTTTTCTGCCTTCGCGTTTTTCAACTTCGCGCTTGAGATCATTGGCATATTTGTCGAACTAAGTTTGATTGGGCGGTTTCAGTGCATAAGGTGATGCAGGCTACTTTTTCTGATTGCTGTGGCAACTTGTCGAAAGAAAGGACGTCTGAAACGTTTTTTCTTTTTTCAGACGGCCTCTTAGCTCAAACCTTGAGAACCGCATACGTGCGTTTCTCACACATCCTTGTTGAGTTTAGGTTGCATATGGGCTACGGCTTGCTAGTGGTGGGACAGCAAGGGCAGCAAAGAATGCGGGCTGCACAAATAACCCTTGTCAGGCAAGGCAAAAAGGTCGTCTGAAAAAACCTGAATTTAGTTTTTCAGACGACCTTTTTCATGAGTCGGCTTCCTTAAATTTTTAAGGTGTGAAAAACGGAAGTTTTCTATTTCAAATTATTATCAATTTTCTAAACGATAATATCGTTTGGAAAAAAATGAATTCGCTTTAACTTCATAGCCTTAAATGAATTACCCAAAGAAGGCT
>NZ_JBQCWZ010000457.1:0-1103 GCF_051956895.1 Neisseria sp. P0021.S006 | reverse complement strand
GCATTGTAGGCGGCGCATCTTTAGGCTACCAAACCCGTGCTTTGAGCAAACCGGTTGACCTGATTGTCGCTACTCCGGGTCGTCTGATGGACTTGATGCAGAGCGGCAAAGTTGATTTTGAACGTTTGGAAGTGCTGATTCTGGACGAAGCCGACCGTATGTTGGACATGGGCTTTATCGACGACATCGAAACCATCGTTGAAGCAACGCCGAGCGACCGTCAGACTTTGTTGTTCTCTGCCACTTGGGACGGCGCAGTGGGCAAACTGGCGCGCAAACTGACCAAAGACCCTGAAACCATCGAAGTTGAGCGTGTGGATGATCAAGGCAAAATCGAAGAGCAGCTGCTGTACTGCGACGATATGCGCCACAAAAACCGCCTGCTCGACCACATCTTGCGCGATGCCAATATCGATCAATGTGTGATTTTCACGTCCACCAAAGCCATGACCGAAGTCATCGCGGATGAATTGTATGAAAAAGGTTTTTCCGCCAACTGCCTGCACGGCGATATGCCGCAAGGCTGGCGTAACCGTACGCTGATGGACTTGCGCAAAGGCCGCTGCAAAATTTTGGTTGCCACCGATGTAGCCGCACGTGGTATCGACGTACCAACCATTACCCACGTTATCAACTACGACTTGCCGAAACAGGCTGAAGACTACGTTCACCGCATCGGCCGTACCGGCCGCGCTGGCCGTACCGGTATTGCGATTACTTTTGCCGAAGTGAACGAATACGTCAAAGTACACAAAATTGAAAAATACATCGGCCGCAAATTACCTGAGCTGACCATCGAAGGCATGGAGCCGACACGTAAACGCAAATCTGCCGGTGGCAAACCGAAAGGTAAAGGCGGCTGGGGCGATCGTAAATCCGGCGGCTGGCGTGGTGATAAGAAACCGGCTAAAGAAGGTTTCGGCGGTAAAGCTCACGGCGAAGGCCATAAAAAAGACGGTTTCAAGAAAGATGGCTTTAAGAAAGACGGTTTCAAGAAGTCTGACGGTTTCAAAAAAGGCGGCGAAGGCTTTAAAGGCAAGCGCAAGTCTAACGACAGCTTTGGCGGCAAACATAAAAGAGGTTAATTTTTTCAATCTTAAGGC
>NZ_JBQCWZ010000456.1:0-1103 GCF_051956895.1 Neisseria sp. P0021.S006 | reverse complement strand
CTGCGTTGCGGCGCCGAAATTTTCCACGCACTGAAAAAACTGTGTGATGCCAAAGGCTTCCCAACTACCGTGGGCGACGAAGGCGGTTTCGCACCTAACCTGAACAGCCACAAAGAAGCCCTGCAACTGATCGTAGAAGCAACCGAAGCCGCAGGCTACAAAGCAGGCGAAGACGTATTGTTCGCCCTGGACTGCGCATCCAGCGAGTTCTACAAAGACGGCAAATACCACTTGGAAGCCGAAGGCCGCTCTTACACCAGCGCAGAATTTGCCGAATACTTGGAAGGCCTGGTTAACGAATTCCCAATTGTTTCCATCGAAGACGGTATGGACGAAAACGACTGGGAAGGCTGGAAACTGCTGACCGAAAAATTGGGCGGCAAAGTTCAATTGGTCGGCGACGACTTGTTCGTAACCAATCCAAAAATCTTGGCTGAAGGCATCGAAAAAGGCGTGGCAAACGCATTGCTGGTCAAAGTCAACCAAATCGGTACATTGAGCGAAACCCTGAAAGCCGTTGACTTGGCCAAACGCAACCGCTACACCAGCGTAATGAGCCACCGTTCCGGTGAAACCGAAGACAGCACCATTGCCGACTTGGCAGTTGCTACCAACTGTATGCAAATCAAAACCGGCTCCCTGTCCCGTTCTGACCGCATGGCGAAATATAACCAATTGTTGCGCATCGAAGAAGAATTGGCCGAAGCCGCTTACTACCCTGGCAAAGCCGCATTCTACCAATTGGGCAAATAAGCAGAATATAGGATATTGATTGTATGAAGTGGGTGACTTTTGTTTTAACCTTCGCACTTTTGTGCTGTCAGTACAGCCTTTGGTTTGGTAAAGGCAGCGTCGGGCATACGGAAGAATTGCAGGAGCAGCTCGTCCGTCAGGAGGAAAAAAACCAAACGCTCACTTTGCGCAACAATTTCCTCAATGCGGAAGTTGAAGACTTGGCACACGGACAAGAGGCCATCGCCGAAATTGCCCGCGTCGAATTGGGCTATGTCCAAGACGGCGAAGTGTATTACCGAATCATCGACCGCCGCTAAACCCTGCAAAACAAAGGCCGTCTGAAAACATATTTTTCAGACGGCCTTTTT
>NZ_JBQCWZ010000455.1:0-1104 GCF_051956895.1 Neisseria sp. P0021.S006 | reverse complement strand
TTCATCCAAGATTTTGTAAGCCACTTGGTATTGCTCATCCAAAATACGGCGGATTTCCGCATCGATATCTCGTTGGGTTTTCTCGGAAATATTTTGAGAACGGGTTACGCTGCGACCCAAGAATACCTCACCTTCGTTCTCAGCATAAACCATCACACCCATTTTGTCGCTCATACCATAACGCGTTACCATCTCGCGTGCCATTTGAGTTGCACGCTCAAAGTCGTTAGATGCACCGGTAGAAATACGGCCGACAAAAATATCTTCAGCAATACGGCCACCAAACAAGATTGAGAGCTGGCTCACATTTGGTCTTTGTACATACTGATGCGGTCACGCTCAGGCAGCTGCCAAGTCAAACCCAATGCACGGCCACGAGGCATAATCGTTACTTTGTGAACCGGATCGGTAAACGGCAGGCTTTCCGCTACGATTGCATGACCGGCCTCATGATAGGCTGTCGCACGTTTTTCATCTTCGTGCATTACCATACTGCGACGCTCCGGACCCATGTAGATTTTGTCTTTAGCATCTTCAAAGTCGCTTTGATCGACTTTAACTTTATTACGACGACCGGCAAACAAAGCTGCTTCATTGACCAAGTTTGCCAAATCCGCACCTGAAAAACCAGGTGTACCGCGTGCTAAAGAAGTCAAATCTACGGATGCATCCAAAGGTACTTTTTTAGCGTGTACTTTCAAGATTTGCTCACGGCCACGGATATCAGGCAATGGAACAACGACTTGACGGTCAAAACGGCCCGGACGCTGCAACGCTGGGTCAAGTACATCAGGACGGTTGGTTGCTGCGATCACAATAACGGTTTGATTGCTTTCAAAACCATCCATTTCAACCAACAATTGGTTTAATGTTTGCTCACGCTCATCATTACCACCGCCCAAACCAGCACCACGCTGACGGCCAACCGCATCAATTTCATCAATAAAGATGATACATGGCGCGTTTTTCTTGGCCTGCTCGAACATATCGCGGACACGGCTCGCACCGACACCGACAAACATTTCTACGAAGTCAGAACCTGAAATGCTGAAGAATGGCACACCGGCCTCACCGGCAATCGCTTTAGCCAGCAATGTTTTACCC
>NZ_JBQCWZ010000454.1:0-1118 GCF_051956895.1 Neisseria sp. P0021.S006 | reverse complement strand
TTCCAACTCAGTTGAAACTCATATATGACAATGTAAATCAGAAAGCATCCGCTAATTATTCATATGAAAAATTTTTCTCGCATAGAGATGATTTAACACCGGGTAATATTTTTGAACAATGGTTTAAAGAAGAAAAGCAAAAAACAGAAAACCCGTATGGCTAATCATGATTCCATAATGCAGATTAAAGGCAGCCCGAAACCCCATTCAGGCTGTCGTTTGCATTTGGGCACGCTGGCTTTCAGCCTGCTGCTCGGTTTCGGTTCGACTCTGATTGTGCCCGCCGCCGCCGCAGCAGCACGCAGGTGCAGGATGGCAGCAGCGCCGAAGCCGTCGGCAGCTCGCTGACAGCCGGCCGCCATCTCAGCATCCGTGCCACCGAAAGCAACATCGAAGCCAAAGGCGCACAAATCTCCGCCGAAGGCGATGCCCTGCTGTATGCCCGCGACGACATCCGACTGCTGGCCGCGGCCGACAGCCGCCGGCAAACCGGCAGCAGCAAGCGCAGCGGTTTCTCCATCGACAACCGCGACCATATCACCCCCTTCGGCACCTTTAACGATCAGGGGCAGGCTGCGGGCGAGATCGGCAGCATCAGCGGCAGCACCCTGTCCGTGGGCGGTAAAACCCGTCTGCTTGCCGAAAAAGGCAATATCGCCGTCAGCGGCAGCAGTCTGGTCTCCCAAGACGACCTGCTGCTTAAAGCCGGCGGCGACATCGACATCCGTGCTGCCGAACACCGCCAAAGCCAGAGCGAGCGCCAAGTTTCTTCCGGCATCGGCAGTGCCGTTATTTCCGACACCGAGCACTTTAGCGGCTGGATGAAAAACCGCCGCGAGAACGAGGGCGAAAAGGAACAACCGTTACCTTGGCACAGGAACAACGCCTGACCCAACATTAAATAACTTAAATATTAATTTAAAAGGCAAGCCAACAGAGTTAAAATTTAAATTCCCTGCTAGATAAGGATGTTTTAATGAATTTAGAGACAGCAGAAAATATTCAATGCGAATTTGAGTATTTAGCATTAGATGGTTATTTTCCAATGCATTTTGCATCGCATGGTCAAGGAAACAAAGATTGGCAATTTGCAGTTGAATTCATATATAGATTATTAA
>NZ_JBQCWZ010000453.1:0-1127 GCF_051956895.1 Neisseria sp. P0021.S006 | reverse complement strand
ATATTGTCGTCATCAACGTCAATGCCCAAAACGAAGTCAGCAGCAATTTGGATAAAAGCGCTGCCGTACCCGGTTTCCGAGATGTCGTTTCCGCCATCGTGAATATCCCGATCGACCAACATTCGTAAGAATCTTTGCGCCGCTTCAGAGCTTTTGTCGACCAATGGAACAAAGACAAGCAAAATGAAAACATCTATTTCTCTTTCGTCAGCCTGAATCTCAAAGACCTTCCGCCATCCCAGCTGAGGGACAAGGTATTGAATATTCCGACCAGTTTCTATCTGCCGCCGGAAGACGTGGACAACCTGCGCACCGCCGCCGCCGAACTGATGAAACAGTCACTGGACTATCGCAACCTGCTGGCAGAATTTGCGGCACACCCCAATCCAGACACCATCTTTGCAGCCCCGCCTCCGGATGTGCAAGAGTTCAAGCCATTGAACGAAAAAGAAAAGCAGTAGCAAACTGTTCCATAAAGTGTAGCTCTGTTAAAATATATGCTTCATCTTATATTTCAGACGGCCTCAATACCCAAGGCCGTCTGAAACACTTAACAATAAATAGAATCCAACCATGACCGAATTAAACACTCCCATCGTTACCGATATTGACCGCCCCATCCTCGTTCCACCGGGCGGCCATAAGAAAGTCCTGCTGCATTCCTGCTGCGCCCCATGCTCCGGCGAAGTGATGGAAGCCATGCTTGCCAGCGGCATCGACTACACCATTTATTTTTATAACCCCAATATCCATCCGCACAAAGAATATATGTTGCGCAAAGAAGAAAATATGCGTTTTGCGGACAAATTTGGCATCCCCTTTGTCGATAAAGACGACGACTACGAAAACGACCGCAAAGAATGGTTCGCCAAAGCCAAAGGCATGGAATTTGAACCTGAACGTGGTATCCGTTGCACCATGTGTTTCGACATGCGTTTTGAAAAAGCGGCGCAATACGCCCATGAAAACGGCTTCCATGTCTTCACCAGCTCACTGGGCATTTCACGCTGGAAAGACATGAAACAAATCAACGGCTGCGGCCATCGCGCTGCCGAGCCGTACGATGACTTGGTTTATTGGGATTTCAACTGGCGCAAAGGCGGCGGCAGCGCACGCATGATTGAAAT
>NZ_JBQCWZ010000452.1:0-1127 GCF_051956895.1 Neisseria sp. P0021.S006 | reverse complement strand
GCTCTCCAGTCCGGCATATCGCGCAAACCCGTCAAACCCTGTACCATTGCTATTCAAACCAACCGTTTTTTGACCTTCCATGCTGACTTACACACCGCCCGATCCGCGCCGCCCCCAAAAAACCCATGAAAAACCATGGCTACTGCTGCTGATGGCTTTTGCCTGGCTGTGGCCGGGCGTGTTCTCGCATGACTTGTGGAACCCTGCCGAACCCTCCCTCTTTACCGCCTCTGAATCCATGAAAAACGGCGGCAGCCTGCTGATTGCACAAATCTTCGGCCAACCCGATTTCACCATCTCCCCTGCTTTTTTATGGGCGGCAACCGCATTCCAAACTCTGTTTTCGCCTTGGGCGGCCGATGCCTATGATGCCGCACGTTTTGCCGGCGTGGTATTTACCGCCATCGGACTGACCGCCTGCGGTTTTGCCGGTTTCAACTTTCTCGGCAGACACCACGGCCGCAGCGTTGTCTTGATCCTTATCGGCAGCATCGGTTTGCTGCCCATCGCCCACTTCCTCAATCCCATGTCGGCCGCTTTTGCCGCATTTGGATTGATTCTGTGCGGCTTTTCACTGGCACGCCGCCGCGTCATTATTGCCATTTTGCTGTTGTGCGGCGGTTGGGTTTTACTCTCCCTTTCCTTAGGCTATCTGCTGACCGCGGCCATGATGTTTTTGGCACTTGCCCTGTCGTTCCATTCTACTTGGCAAAGCAAACGCTATCTGCTGACCCTGATTGGCGCCATCGTCGTTTCCCTGCCCCTGCTGATTCTGTATCCGCTGGTTTTATCAAAAACCAATCCCGAATGGTTTGATATTTGGTTCAGCCATTATTCCTTAGGCGTATTCGGCGGTTTCCATCAGATTCAGACGGCCTTCAACCTGCCCTATTATCTGAAAAACCTGCTGTGGTTTGCCTTGCCTGCCTGGCCGCTGGCAGCATGGACGCTCAGCCGCACGCGTATCCACGATAAAAACTGGGGCATTCTGAGCCTGTCGTGGCTGGTTATTATGACAGCCCTACTTGCCATCAACCCGCAACGCCTGCAAGACAACCTCGTTTGGCTGTTGCCGCCGCTCGCCCTGCTCGGCGCGGCACAACTGGACGGCCTGCGTCGCGGTGCAG
>NZ_JBQCWZ010000451.1:0-1128 GCF_051956895.1 Neisseria sp. P0021.S006 | reverse complement strand
TTTCTTTATACAGGATTTCCAGCGCACGGGTTACACCTTCTTCACCATACGCCCCCAAACCATACAGGAACGCCCGGCCAATCATCGTACCTTTCGCACCCAAAGCCCAAGCCTTCAAAATATCCTGACCGCTGCGGATACCGCTGTCCATCCAAACCTCGATGTCGCTACCTACCGCGCTGACCACATCAGGCAAAGCCTTAATGGCAGACACAGTATCGTCAAGCTGACGGCCGCCATGATTGGAAACGACCAATGCGTCCGCGCCGCTTTTCGCTGCCTTTTCCGCGTCTTCAGGCTCCATAATGCCTTTGATAATCAGCTTGCCGCCCCACAAATCCTTAATGCGCGCCACATCGTCCCAGCTCAGGCGCGGGTCGAATTGTTCGGAAGTCCATGAAGACAGCGAAGACAAATCGCCCACGTTTTTCGCATGACCGACAATATTGCGGAAAGTGCGACGTTCCGTGTTCAGCATTTTCATGCACCATTCGGGCTTAGTCGCCAAATTGATTAAATTGGCAATGGTCGGCTTCGGCGGTGCAGACAGGCCATTTTTGATGTCTTTGTGGCGCTGACCCAAAACCTGCAAATCGGCAGTCAATACCAAAGCCGAACATTTGGCATCTTTTGCACGCTTAATCAGGTTTTCCATAAACTCGCGGTCGCGCATCACATAAAGCTGAAACCAAAACGGCGAGCTGGTGTTTTCAGCCACATCTTCAATCGAACAAATAGACATGGTCGACAGCGTAAACGGAATACCAAATTTTTCCGCCGCCCGCGCCGCCAAGATTTCCCCATCAGCGTGCGCCATACCCGTAAAACCGGTCGGCGCAATCGCCACCGGCATTTTCACATCCTGCCCAATCATTTTGGTTTCGAGACTGCGTCCCTCCATATTAACCAATACCTTTTGGCGGAAACGGATATCTTTGAAATCCGAAGTATTTTCACGATAAGTAGTTTCTGTCCAAGAGCCTGAGTCAATATAGTCATAAAACATACGCGGCATTTTACGTTTGGCAACAAGGCGCAAGTCTTCGATACAGGTTATTTTGCTTAAATCACATTTCATTGTCGATTGCCTCTGTTAAGGTAAAGATGGATGGTCAAGGCCGTCTGAAC
>NZ_JBQCWZ010000450.1:0-1129 GCF_051956895.1 Neisseria sp. P0021.S006 | reverse complement strand
TGCCAATATGAAACGCTGCAAAAAATGCCGTCTGAAAACACAACTGTTTTCAGACGGCATTTCAATACCTTAATAGCTCATCAGTATGAGCTTAAACTAAGCCTTTTTTCTCCAGATAGCTTTCGTAATCGCCCAAGTAGTGTTCATATCCGCCTTTGCCATCCAATTCGATGATTTGGGTAGCCAATGAAGATACAAACTGACGGTCATGCGATACGAAAATCAGCGTGCCGTTGTATTTTTCCAGCGCCATGTTCAAGGATTCGATACTTTCCATGTCCATGTGGTTGGTCGGTTCGTCCATGACCAAAACATTGGGTTTCAACAGCAACAGTTTGCCGTACAGCATACGGCCTTTTTCGCCACCGGAGAGAACCTTCACTTTTTTCACGACATCGTTGCTGCCGAAGAGCAAGCGGCCCAAAGTGCCGCGGATGACTTGTTCGTCATCGCCTTCCTGACCCCATTGGCGCATCCATTCGCTCAGGTCCATATCGACGTCGAAGTCGTTTTCATGGTCTTGCGGGTAGTAGCCGACACTGGCTTTTTCCGCCCATTTGATGGTGCCTTCGTCCGGCAGCAGGCCGTCTGAATATTCGGGGTTGTACGCGCCTGCCAAGAGTTTCAGCAAGGTAGATTTACCTGCGCCGTTCGGGCCGATGATGGCGAGACGCTGACCTGCTTCAAGGATGAAGTTCAGGTTTTTAAATAACTGGGTTTCAAAACGTTTAGCCAGTTTTTCAACTTCTACAGCCTGACGGTGCAACTTGGCTTTTTCGTCGGCTTCAAAACGGATATACGGGTTTTGACGGGTAGAAGGTTTGACTTCTACCATCTCCGATTTGATTTTGTCTGCCTGCTTCAGACGACTGGTTGCCTGACGGGCTTTGGATTTGTTGGCAGAGAAGCGTGCAACGAACTCTTGCAGCTCTTGCAGTTTCTCTTTGGCTTTGGCGTTGTCTTTCAGGGCGCGCTCACGCGATTGGGCAGAAGCGAGCATGTAGTCGTCGTAGTTGCCCGGATAGATGGTGATGGTGTTGTAGTCCAAATCCGCCATGTGTGTGCAGACTTCGTTCAAAAAGTGACGGTCGTGCGAGATGATGATCATGGTGGAGTCGTATTGGTTCAA
>NZ_JBQCWZ010000449.1:0-1130 GCF_051956895.1 Neisseria sp. P0021.S006 | reverse complement strand
GTATAGCGGTGCGGTTGGAAAGCCAAGACCAAGCGTTTTTCAGGGTATGCGCCGCGTGCAGCAGAAAGGGTTGCCGCCATTTCGACAGGATGGTGGCCATAATCGTCCACCAGCAAAACGGTTCCGCCGTTTGGCAATTTGATGTCGCCATATTTTTGGAAGCGGCGGCCGACGCCTTCAAAGCCGAGCAAGCCTTTTTGGATGGCTTCAACCGATGCGCCAACTTCCAGCGCAACACCAATAGCCGCCAACGCATTGAGGACGTTGTGGCGACCGGGCATATTCAAAACAACTTCAAACGGCTCTTGCTCATGTCCTTTCATTTGAACATGAACGGTAAATTTCATTTGAGCGCCGATGTTTTCAATATCGGTTGCGTAGATATCGGCAGTATCGTCCAAGCCATAAGTAGCGTAAGGCTTGCTCACTTTTGGCAAAATCGCGCGGACATGTTCGCTGTCGATGCACAAAAATGCTTTGCCGTAAAACGGCATACGGTGGATAAAATCGACAAACGCCTGATGCAGTTTCTCAACACTGTGGCCGTAAGTGTCCATGTGGTCTTCGTCGATATTGGTCACAACGGACATAATCGGGGTCAGGTACAGGAAAGAGGCATCAGATTCGTCGGCTTCTGCGACGATGTATTCGCCTTTACCCAAACGGGCGTTGGTACCTGCGGCATTGAGCTTGCCACCGATAACAAAAGTAGGATCAAGTCCTGCCGCACCGAGAATAGAAGCGGTCAGGCTGGTTGTCGTGGTTTTGCCGTGCGTACCGGCAATGGCGATACCATCGCGGAAGCGCATCAGTTCTGCCAACATCAGCGCGCGCGGAATCACGGGAATCTGCTGTTCCAACGCGGCAACAACTTCAGGATTGTCTTTTTTGACGGCAGTAGAAGTAACAACCACATCGGCACCATTGACGTGTTCGGCAGTATGGCCGGGGTAAACTTGGATGCCGAGAGCGCTCAAATGCTCAGTAACGGCATTACGCGCCTGATCCGAACCGGAAACTTTAAAGCCCAAATTGTGTAAAACTTCGGCAATACCGCTCGCCTCTACCGTTCCTCCTACGCCCTGACCCATGACGGCGCGTGGGACTGGGGCGACACCAAAAACGTATTG
>NZ_JBQCWZ010000448.1:0-1131 GCF_051956895.1 Neisseria sp. P0021.S006 | reverse complement strand
GTATTGGATTTAGACTGGGGGCAATGCGCCGTCATCGGCAACCGCAGTTTCCACCGCGACGCCAACATCGTGACCCAGCTTGCCCTTGCCCTGCAAAAAGGCCTGAACAAAGGCGGCATGAAATCTTGCGGCAAACACTTCCCCGGCCACGGCTTTGTCGAAGGCGACAGCCATCACGTCCTGCCTTGCGACGAACGCAGCCGCGAAGGGCTCGAAGCCGCCGACCTTATCCCATTCCGAGCATTGAGCCAAGCAGGCATGGCCGCAGTCATGCCTGCCCACGTCGTATACCCGCAAATCGACAGTCAACCTGCCGGCTTCTCCGAAAAATGGCTGAAACAAATCCTGCGCCAAGAAATCGGATTTAACGGCGTTATCTTTTCAGACGACCTGACCATGGAAGGTGCATGTGGTGTCGGCGGTATTAAAGAACGCGCCCGCCTTTCTTTTGAAGCAGGCTGCGATATTGTACTGGTGTGCAACCGCCCTGACTTGGTAGATGAATTACGAGACGGTTTCCACGCACCGGCAAACGCTGACTTGGCAGCACGTTGGCAATACATGGCTAACACATTGACCGTACAAGAAGCTGCCGACATCATGGCAACCGAAGCATTCCAAGCCGCCCAACAAGCAACTGCCAAACTGGCAACTCCAAAAGACATCGCAGGCGGTGTCAAAGTCGGCGAAGCATTCTGATTCAAGGCCGTCTGAAACATTGACGGCAAATAAAAAAAGGAAGACTTGAAAAAGTCTTCCTTTTTTGTCTTCCTAATTAATGAAGTTTTACGTTATAGCGACGTTCCAAACGTAAGAATACCCATCCTAATACACTCGTCAATACAAGATAAATCAATGCAACCGTATAAAGTGGCTCTTGGAATATCGAATACTGACCTGTGATTGCTTTTTGAACAGACATAAGTTCAGGAACTGCAATAACAGACAGCAAAGAACTATCTTTCAAAAGTGTGATAAATTCACCTGCAAGTGGCGGCAACATACGGCGAAGAGCCTGAGGTAAAATCACATAACGCATCGCCTGGGTATAGGTCAGACCCAAAGAACGTGCGGCTTCCATTTGGCCTTTATCAATCGACTGGATACCGGCACGGAAAATCTCACAAACAT
>NZ_JBQCWZ010000447.1:0-1131 GCF_051956895.1 Neisseria sp. P0021.S006 | reverse complement strand
GATTGGGTCAGGAAAACCCGTTTGGCGGCAAGGGAAACGCTGCCGGTTTCTTCTAAAGCCAGCAAGGTTTTGAGATGACGCAATTCGATAATAGAGTCCATGTGTTTTCAGACGGCCTGTGGGTAAGGTGGTGTATATTAAAATAATTCATGATGATGTGCAAATGATTAATGTTGGGAATGATTGCTGAAATCGGAATGTAAGAATTTGAGGCATAAACAGATTTTGCGGTTAGAATGCGAAGCTGTTTTTGAAGATAGATATAAGGAGCGGAATATGGCTTTACGCCGCGAAATTCTGGCCTGGTGCGATGAGACATTGCAGGTCTGGCTGTTTAAGGACTATGCGCCCAACGGTTTGCAGGTCGAAGGCAAAGAAGAAATTGCCAAAATCGCCACTTCGGTTACCGCCAGCAAAGCAGCAATCGATTTTGCCGTAGGGCAGGGGGCGGATATGCTTTTGGTTCACCACGGCATGTTTTGGAAAAGCGAGCCTGTCACGATTACCGGTTGGAAAAAAGCACGCATTGAAACCTTGCTGCAATACCAAATCAATATGGCGGGCTACCACCTGCCGCTGGACGCACACCCGCAATTAGGCAATAACGCACAGTTGGCTGAGAAACTCGATTGGGTGCTCGAAAAACAATTCGGCGAGCAAAACCTGTTGAATACAGGCCGTCTGAAAACCACGCAAACGTTGGCGCAGTTGTCTGAATGCATTGAGGCGGTATTTGACCGCAAGCCGACCGTTATCGGCGATCTTGAACGCGAAATCAAACGCATTGCCTGGTGCAGTGGCGGTGCGCAGGGATTTTTTCAGACGGCCGTAGACGAAGGTGTCGATGTGTATCTGACCGGTGAGATTTCCGAAGCGCAATATCATCTTGCCAATGAAACGGGTGTGGCATTTATCAGTGCCGGCCACCACGCGACAGAACGTTACGGCGTCCGCGCCTTAGGCGATGCTGTGGCAGAAAAATTCGGTATTGAAGTGGTTCACTTTGATGAAAACAACCCTGCCTGAGTATTGAGCAATATCATAAAAACTTTACCTTATTTTAAATAATGCTTTGAGTATTACAACAAACTAGGTAGAATTACGCTGTTTAATGGCTCGGTATTCCCAAAA
>NZ_JBQCWZ010000446.1:0-1136 GCF_051956895.1 Neisseria sp. P0021.S006 | reverse complement strand
ATACCAAATTGCTGTTTTTGGAAACGCCGTCCAACCCTTTGGGCGAAGTTGCCGATTTGGAAGCTTTGGTCGAACTGGCACACAGCATCGGTGCGCTTTTGGTAGTGGACAACAGCCTCTTGTCGCCAGTCGGCTCGCAGCCTTTGAAACACGGTGCGGATATTTCTGTTTCTTCCGCAACCAAAGCGATTGATGGTCACGGCCGCGTGATGGGCGGCGTGTTGGCCGGTTCGGAAGAATTGATGACGCAAGTTGCCATGTATTGCAACTCTTGCGGTTTGGCGATGTCTCCGTTTAACGCATGGCAGCTGTTAAGCGGCGTGGAAACTCTGTCGCTGCGTATGGAAAAACAATACGACAATGCGCTGAAAATCGCGCAATGGTTGAAAGAGCAACCGCAAGTCCAAGCCGTGTACTACACCGGTTTGCCCGACCATCCGCAAGCCGAACTGATCCGCAAACAGCAAAATGGCGGCGGTATCGTCGTGGGTTTTGAAGTTGCAGACCAAGAAGAAGCATGGAAAATCGTGGACGGCGTAGAACTCTTTTCCCGTACTGCCAACCTCGGCGATGTGCGCTCGACCATCACCCATCCGTGGACAACCACGCACGGCCGGATGCAGCCTGAAGAAAAACTCGCCGCCAATATCCGCCCGGGCTTGATACGCCTCTCTGTTGGTTTGGAACACATCGACGATTTGATTGATGATTTGCAACAAGCATTGAACAAATAATCTAAAAACAAATTGCAGACGGCCTTAAATTTTAATAGGCCGTCTGAAAGCAATTAAACACACATCTTAAGAATAAAAGGAAAAAATAATGTCTGAAGCAGAATTCGCCTCGTGGGCAATGAAAATCCTCCTCACCGGCCTGATTATCTTTTTGGGCTTTATCGTTTGGAACTTGGGTAAAGAATCCAAAGCCGGCAAATTCGGCATTGCCATGCTCTTCTTGGTTTTGGGCTTGGGTGTGTTTGGATTCGTATTTAAAGAGTTGCTGATTAGCTTTTTGGTATTGCCAAAGTAAGCAGAAAGTTTATAGATAGAACAAGCCCTTCTGAAAAAATGTTCAGACGGCCTTTTGATTTGAAATTTAAATTACGCCCAATTCTTGCAAGCCGCGCAAGACGCCAT
>NZ_JBQCWZ010000445.1:0-1136 GCF_051956895.1 Neisseria sp. P0021.S006 | reverse complement strand
GAGCTTGTCTGATTTATTCGTCGATTACGGCTGGATTATGATCATCCTTTTGATTGTTTCCGCCTTCGGCCTGTACAAACTCCATGAAAAATCGCCTACCTTCCAAAAACGAATCGATGCTCTGATTTTGAGACTGCCTGTTTTTGGTACCATTGTCCGAAAAGCGACCATTGCCCGTTGGGCGCGTACGACTTCCACCCTCTTCGCAGCCGGCGTTCCTTTGGTGGAAGTATTAGATTCAGTTGCAGGCGCATCCGGCAATATTCTCTATGAAGAAGCTACTCAAGACATCCGTGCCAAGGTAACACAAGGTCTGTCGCTGACATCCAGTATGCAAAGCACGGATATGTTCCCCAATATGGTAATCCAAATGGCGGCCATCGGCGAAGAGTCAGGCTCTTTGGATGATATGCTGAACAAAGCAGCCGAATTCTACGAAGATGAAGTAGACAACTCCGTCTCCCGATTGTCTCACTTGATGGAGCCTATTATCATGGTGGTATTGGGTTCGCTCATCGGTATTTTGCTGATTGCCATGTATCTGCCGTTGTTTAACTTGGGTAATGTCGTAGGTTGATATGCTTGATAGTATTTACTCTGCCATCGACGCCCTCTCCGTTCTTGCGCCATTCGCTATTCCTTTAGCCGTTATTTTAGGATTACTGATTGGTAGCTTTCTGAACGTCGTCATTTATCGCACGCCGATAATGATGGAGCGTGAATGGACACAATTTTCCAAAGAGCATTTGGGCATCGAGCTGACAGACGAAGAAAAACAGCCATTTAATCTGCGTAAACCGGATTCACACTGCCCAAAATGCGGAAGTCCGATCAGAGTTTGGCAAAATATACCCATCCTCAGCTATGTTTTCCTAGGTGGGAAATGCCACGCCTGCAAAACCCATATCAGCATACGCTATCCGTTGATTGAGCTGCTGACAGGTGTCTTATTCGGTATTGTCGCGTGGCAATACGGCTGGTCATGGGCAACTATTGGTGGATTGATTCTGACTGCCATATTGATAGCGCTGACCTTTATCGATACCGATACGCAATATTTGCCCGACAGCCTGACTCAGCCCCTAATTTGGATCGGCCTGCTGTTTAATCTGAATGATACATTCGTTCCCCTGCAT
>NZ_JBQCWZ010000444.1:0-1136 GCF_051956895.1 Neisseria sp. P0021.S006 | reverse complement strand
GGTTTACAGCCGCGCCTTAAGCGGCATGAATGCGCCGTTGGTCGAAGTGGAAGCCCACCTTGCCAACGGCTTGCCACATTTCAATATCGTCGGTTTGCCCGATACTGAAGTCAAAGAAAGCCGCGACCGCGTGCGTGCCGCCATCATCCAAAGCGGCTTCGACTTTCCCGCCAAGAAAATTACCGTCAACCTCGCACCGGCCGACCTCCCAAAAGAATCCGGCCGTTTCGATTTGCCGATTGCCTTAGGTATTCTTGCCGCATCGGGACAAATCAATCCTGAAAAGCTCTCGCAATATGAGTTTGCCGGAGAATTGGCGCTGTCCGGCTTGCTGCGTCCCGTACGCGGCGCGCTGGCCATGGCATGGCAGGGAATGCAGGCAGGCCGTTCGTTCGTATTGCCACAAGAAAATGCCGAACAGGCTGCCGTTATGCGCGGTATCGCGGTTTATGGTGCGCGTTCTTTGGGCGAAGTGGCCGCGCATTTAAACGGCATCGAACCGTTGACACAAACCGAATGCAAGCTGACGCAAAGGCCGTCTGAACAAAGTAAAATTCCTGATTTAGCCGATGTTAAAGGCCAGCATACTGCCCGCCTTGCCTTGGAAATCGCAGCGGCAGGCGGACACAGCTTGTTGATGATGGGGCCGCCAGGAACGGGCAAATCCATGCTTTCGCAACGTTTGCCTGGCATCCTTCCTCCTTTGACCGAAGACGAATTAGTCGAAGTATGGGCATTGCGTTCGCTCCTGCCCAACCATCAACAGCAACTCGACAGCAACCGTCCTTTCCGCAGCCCTCATCACAGCGCCAGCTCGGCTGCTATGGTAGGTGGTGGTTCAGACCCGCGTCCGGGCGAAATTTCATTGGCGCATCACGGTGTGTTGTTTTTAGACGAATTGCCCGAGTTTGACCGTAAAGTATTAGAAGTGTTGCGCGAACCTTTAGAAAACGGCGAAATCCATATTTCCCGCGCCGCACGCCAAGCCGTTTATCCGGCCAAGTTCCAGCTCGTCGCCGCCATGAATCCCTGCCCTTGCGGCTATCTTGGCCATCCGTCCAAACCTTGCCGCTGCACGCCTGAAAGCGTTGCCCGCTACCGCAACAAAATTTCAGGGCCATTGCTCGACCGTATTG
>NZ_JBQCWZ010000443.1:0-1140 GCF_051956895.1 Neisseria sp. P0021.S006 | reverse complement strand
CGCATAGCTGACCACTTCGCGGTAACCGCGAGCCGCCATTTCGTTATAAACCGCAAAACGAGGGCGTTTGGTTTCAGGCAAGGCCAACATTTTCAGACGGCCTGAAGTATAGTCGTCAGGAATATTCTCATAACCGTAAACGCGGCCGATTTCTTCAATCAAATCGGCTTCGATTTCGATGTCGAAACGGAAGCTAGGAGAAGTAACACGGAAGCCTTCTTCGGTTTTCTCAGGCTGCAAACCCAAGTGTTGCAAGATAATTTCGACTTGCTCGGCAGGGATTTCAACGCCCAATACCGTTTTCAGACGGCCTAAACGCAATTCGACCTGTTTTGCCTCGGGCAATTTGCCTTGTGCTTCAACCATTTCACCGGCTGCACCACCGCAAATCTGCAACACCAATTCGGTAGCACGCTCAATGGCATCAGCTTGCAAGCGGTAATCCACACCACGCTCAAAACGGAAAGAAGAATCCGAACCAAAACCGTATTGACGGGATTTACCCGCAATAATCTCCGGAGCAAACCAAGCAGCTTCCAGTACGATATTTTGCGTGTCATCTGAAACCGCGCTTGCCTCGCCGCCCATCAAGCCGGCCAAGCTCAACGCACCTTTTTCATCAGCGACCACCAGTGTATTGTCAGCCAAAGTAACCGTCTTCTCGTTCAGACACGCCAAAGTCTCGCCATTTTGAGCACGGCGGACAATCAAACTGCCTGACAGCTTGTCAGCATCGAAAACATGCATAGGCTGACCGATTTCCAGCATCACATAGTTGCCGATGTCCACCAATGCGGAAATGCTGCGGATACCGCTGCGTTCCAAACGTTGTTTCATCCAATCGGGAGTAGCCGCTTTCGCATTGACATTTTCAATAACGCGACTGATAAAACGGCCGCAGTCGGCCGGTGCGTCAATACGGACAGCCTGTTTTTTCTCACTGCCGATAAAGGCCGTCTGAATTTCAACAGGCCTAAACGCACATTGAGTCAACGCAGAAACCTCACGCGCAATACCCTTAACGCTCAAGCAATCAGCGCGGTTAGGCGTAATTTTCAACGTAAACAGCGTATCGTCCAAATCCAAGTATTCACGGATATTGGCACCGACAGGCGCATCTTCAGGCAGAATGTGCAGACC
>NZ_JBQCWZ010000442.1:0-1105 GCF_051956895.1 Neisseria sp. P0021.S006 | reverse complement strand
AACATCGCCGATTTGCCGTCAGACTTTGGATATTTTCTGCGCCATGCTGGGTACGGTTGCTTCCAATTTGGCTTTGTCATTGGGTGCGCGCGGCGGCGTGTATTTGTGCGGCGGCATTATCCCGCGCGTGTTGGATTACTTTAAAACGTCCCCGTTCCGCAGCCGCTTTGAAAATAAAGGCCGCTTTGAGGCTTATCTTGCCGCTATTCCCGTGTATGTCGTATTGAGCGAGTTTCCGGGCATCGTCGGCGCGGCGGTCGCATTAGACAATCATTTAAATAACGTTTAAACACACAAACGGCGGTGCAGGGCAGGGGGTGGAAAAAACCCTTGTCCTGAACGTCAAAAAATCAAAGGGTAGAGTATATGTTAAGCAAAATCAGCGAATCATTGTCCAATCTCTCCGGCGCAGAACGCAAAGTTGCCGAATCTGCGTTGGCCGAGCCGAAATGGTTCGTTCATGCCGCTGTGGCCGAAATCGCCGAGCGTGCATCCGTCAGTCAGCCGACTGTAATCCGTTTCTGCCGCAGCTTGGGTTACAAAGGCTTGCCTGAGTTCAAACTCGCTTTGTCTGCCAGTATCGGTCATGAAGGTATGCCTTACGTTCATGAAGAATTAAACGCCGATGACAACATGGGCAGCGTGGTCGAAAAAGTGTTGGGCAACGCCGCAGCCTCCCTCTTGGGCGAGCGCCGCTTTCTGAAAGAATCCGAGCTGGAAAACGCGATTGCCATTCTGATGCACGCGCGACGCGTTGAGTTTTATGGAGTCGGCAACTCCGGCATCGTTGCCCAAGATGCGCAACACAAATTCTTCCGCTTCGGTATGTCCACCGTTGCCTATGTCGATACGCATACCCAGTTGATGGCAGCTTCCGTGTTGACCGAGCAGGATGTGTTGGTGGCGATTTCTAATACCGGCTCATCTATCGAATTGTTGGACGCGGCCAGTATCGCCAAAGAAAACGGCGCAGCCGTTATCGCGCTGACCCGCAATGATTCGCCGTTGGCTCAAATGGCCGACTGTGTATTGAGCATTGCCACTCAGGAAAATGCCGAGCTTTATACGCCTATGGTGTCCCGCCCTGTCTCTTATTACACATCTA
>NZ_JBQCWZ010000441.1:0-1151 GCF_051956895.1 Neisseria sp. P0021.S006 | reverse complement strand
GGCCTGGGCATGGAAATCGGACAAGAAGACGGCTTCGTCAAAGTCGTTGCCCCGATTGAAGACACGCCGGCAGAACGTGCCGGCGTAAAAAGCGGCGACTTCATCGTCAAAATCGACAATACCTCTACGCGCGGCCTGACCGTCAGCGAAGCCGTCAAAAAAATGCGCGGCAAACCGGGTACCAAAATTACCCTGACCCTTTCACGCAAAAATGCCGACAAACCCATCGTCGTCAACCTGACCCGCGCCATCATCAAAGTCAAAAGCGTGCGCCATCACCTGCTTGAAAAAGACTACGGCTACATCCGCGTTTCCCAATTCCAAGAGCGCACCGTTGCCGCACTCAACGAAGCCGCACAAGCCCTTGTCAAAGAAAACAAAGGTCCGCTCAAAGGCATCATTCTCGACTTGCGCGACGACCCAGGCGGCCTGCTCAATGGCGCAGTCGGCGTATCCGCAGCCTTCCTGCAACCTGACGTAACCGTTGTCAGCACCAAAGGCCGTAACAAAAAAGAAGGCATGGTTCTCAAAGCAACTGCCGAAGACTACATCACCACCAGCGGCAAAGACCCGTTGGCCGGATTACCTGCCGAGCTGAAAACCATTCCTATGACCGTCCTGATTAACGCAGGCTCTGCCTCCGCTTCCGAAATCGTTGCCGGCGCATTGCAAGACCACAAACGCGCCGTCGTCGTCGGCACACAAACTTTCGGCAAAGGCTCGGTGCAAACCCTGATTCCGCTTTCTGGCGGCAGCGCAGTCAAATTGACCACCGCCCTTTACTACACGCCGAACGACCGCTCGATTCAGGCGCAAGGCATTGTTCCTGACGTTGAAGTCAAAGACAAAGACCGCGCCTTTGAAAGCCGCGAAGCCGATTTGGTCGGCCATATCGGTAATCCGCTGGGCGGCCAAGACGTCAACAGCAGCAACGAAACGCCTGCCAACACAGAAACCAAAGCCGATAAAGACAAGTCCAAAAAAGACAAAGACGAAGACATCTCCAGCCGCCGCATTCCCAATCCGGCCAAAGACGATCAGCTCCGTAAAGCCTTGGACTTAGTGAAAAATCCAGCCGAATGGCAAAAATCTTTGGGCTTGGCAGCGAAAAAACCTGCACCGAAAAAAGATGCGGAGAAAGACAGGAAGAA
>NZ_JBQCWZ010000440.1:0-1153 GCF_051956895.1 Neisseria sp. P0021.S006 | reverse complement strand
CAATAGCAAAGCCTCTTGAAGATTATCTTTTCCGGGATCACAATCATAATATGCTAAAAGAAAACATCCTTGTGGAACCCCGTTTGCTCGTTCCTTCCATGCATCAGCCATTAGAATTGAACTACTTGTATAAGAAATCTTAAAAGGTCTGCCTACAAATATACCTGTATCCCAACTCCAATTTCCATCAGATTCAATTTTACGTTTAAATAAATTAATATTTGCAATACTTGATGAAATACTCAACATTATTTATACCTCTTTATAACTCAAAATAGGGTCTTCAAATCTAATTTTGGCCTGCTCTATATAACTCTCTTGAAGCTCAATAGAAATCCAATTTCTGTCTAATAGTGCAGCTGCAAATCCTGTGGTATTGCTTCCAGCAAACGGGTCTAAAATCAAATCTCCTTCATCTGTTAAATATTGAATAAAAAATTTTACAAGGCCAATGGGCATTCTTGCTGGATGAACTGTTATGTTCTGTCTTTTGCACTCTCTATGAAAAAAATCGTTCGATGCTGAATTAGAGAAAGAAAAGGCATTAGGTAACCTAGGTTTTCTATTTTCATCAATACTTTCTATTTCAAATAAATTGTGAGAAATTGCACCACCTCTATCATTTAGGAAACTTTTTTCCCCAATACTATGTTCCGATGGTCTCTTTCCTGCATTATAAGACCCTCTTTTTAATAAACTTTTCATAGCTTCACTGTAGGGTCTTAGCACTTTTCTGTTATCAGCTTTTGGATAGTCTGTTTTTGAAAACCACCATACATGTGTGTAGCTATCAACAGTACGAAGAGGATTAACTGTGACCCATTGTGCAGGAGAAGGTAATCGAGAAGGGTTATAGCAAACAAATTCTTGTATAAGTCTTAAATTTGTTTCTGCAGATTCTGCAATAGACATTAATGCCTTCAAAGCCAACAAGCTTTGAACGGGTCTACCAGGCTCCCAACTATTACCTAATTCAACAACTAATGAACCATCATCAGCTAATTTTTCAGCTAGCAATGGAGTCAACTCTTTAATCCAATTTAAGTATTCTTCTCCTGTTTTATTACCATAACTCTTCTTTTGATTAAGAGGATAAGGAGGGGAAGTAATGATTAGATTTACTTTGCCATTTAGATTGCTAAATGATTTACTC
>NZ_JBQCWZ010000439.1:0-1153 GCF_051956895.1 Neisseria sp. P0021.S006 | reverse complement strand
ACTTACAACATCACAGACTACACACCAATGGGCGCATTCGTGGCCATGAGCCTGATGAATTACTACGCCGTCTTCGCATTACTTATGGTGTTTGTCGTTGCTTGGTTCTCCTTCGACATCGGCTCTATGGCTCGTTTGGAACGCGCCGCTTTGAACGAAACTCATGATGAAACCATTGAAACAGGCCATCCTAACGGCCGCGTATTCGCGCTGATTGTGCCGGTTTTAGTACTGATCATCGCCACTGTTTCCGCTATGATTTACACTGGCGCACAAGCTTCTGAAACCTTCTCTTTGCTCAGCGCGTTTGAAAATACCGACGTGAACACTTCCCTCGTATTCGGCGGTACTTGCGGTGTATTGGCCGTCATCCTCTGCACCATCGGCACCATCAAAACCAACGATTACCCTAAAGCCATTTGGCAGGGCATCATCTCTATGCGCGGTGCCATTACCATCTTGATTTTGGCATGGATCATCAGCACCGTTGTCAGCGAGATGCACACCGGCGAATACCTCTCCACTTTGGTGGCAGGCAATATCCACGCAGGCTTCCTACCCGTGATTTTGTTTCTGCTCGCAGGCGTGATGGCCTTCGCTACCGGCACAAGTTGGGGCACATTCGGCATCATGTTGCCGATTGCCGCCGCCATGGCCGTCAAAGTCGAACCTTCGCTGATTATCCCTTGCATGTCCGCCGTCATGGCCGGTGCCGTATTTGGCGACCACTGCTCGCCGATTTCCGACACCACCATCCTCTCTTCTACCGGCGCACACTGTAACCACATCGACCACGTTACCTCGCAATTCCCTTACGCACTAACCGTTGCCGCCTCTGCCGCTATCGGCTACCTGATTTTAGGCATGACCGGCTCTGCGCCTTTAGGTTTTGTGGTAACCGGCATCGTAATGGTTGTGTTGATTTTCATCTTAAAAGACAAGAAAAAAGCAACTGCCTAATTCAAAACCAATATTCAGACGGCCTGAGATATTCCGACACGCTCAGGCCGTCTGAATATTGCAATTACCCATATATACATTATTCAGGACAAAACAATGAATACGCCCCATCTTCCACGCGGCCCAGTCATGGCCGACGTCGCTGCCTATCATCTGACCGAAGAAGAAAAACAACGCCTGCTCGACCCTGCCG
>NZ_JBQCWZ010000438.1:0-1165 GCF_051956895.1 Neisseria sp. P0021.S006 | reverse complement strand
GCGCTGTACGGCAAGGGCAGCGGACACGTTGAAACGTATGGATTTCGTCCTCGGGAAAAGCTTCTGGACGCGGCGAGACCAAAATAATATTGGTCAGGCGTTTTTGCGTCAGGATGTCGGTTTGATACAGCCATGCCAAAAATGCGGACACGCCGGCACCATGAGCCACAACGGCAATATTTCTGCTGACGATATGGTCGAAGGCCGTCTGAATGGCGTGTTGCCATTCGGAAATGGTTTGCCGACTATCGGCTTCAGCAGTTTGAACAATCGGATAGCTGACCGCCCAGCGGTCTATCCACATTTCCGCTTCATCCGCATCGCGTATCAGAAACAGTGCCATTTCTTCGAGTTCGAAGCTCTGCATTTCAGACGGCCTATTTGAGCAAGTCGTTGAGTGTAAATGCAATCAGCAACGCGGCAGGCACGCTGAGGATAGCACAAGTCGCCAGACAAAGTACGATGTTGGCAATCAGCCGCCAACCCTTCCAAGCAAAGCATTTGGCCGCAATCAGCAGGCAAGGCAGGGAAAACAGCAGCCATACCAACGCCCATGTCGGATTAGCCTTGGTCGGCGCAACCCAGCCGGACATCCGCGCCAGCATAAACACCGCCCACACCAGCATAGGCAATATAAATGCCGCCACGACCCACGCCGCGCCTACGCCGGTTTTGCCGTTTATATTCCAATCATATTTACCAAAAACCTTATTCGGCAACATAGTCATACTCCACAACTAAAGGGGCGTGATCCGAGAATTTTTCGTCTTTATAAACATGTGCGGAAACAGCTTTGGCGGCCAACTCCGGCGTAACCATCTGATAATCGATGCGCCACCCGACATCTTTCGCATACGCTTGTCCGCGGTTGCTCCACCATGTATAGCCCGGCACATCCGGATAAAGTGTGCGCCACATATCCGTCCAACCGAGCTTGTGGATGACTTTGCCTATCCATTCGCGCTCTTCAGGCAAGAAGCCCGAATTTTTCTGATTGCCCTTCCAGTTTTTCAAGTCGATGTTTTGGTGGGCAATGTTCCAGTCGCCGCAGACGACGATGTCGCGCCCTTCGTTTTTCATGGCTTCGAGCATGGGATAGAACGCGTCCAAAAAGCGGTATTTCACTTGTTGGCGCTCTTCCGCGCTGCTGCCGCTGGGCAGATAC
>NZ_JBQCWZ010000437.1:0-1165 GCF_051956895.1 Neisseria sp. P0021.S006 | reverse complement strand
GGTTATGTTTATCGTTCAAAACTTCAGACGGCTTCTTTCGGGCCGACATGCTTCCATGCATCGTCGCGCATTCCGATAAACCATGCGTCTTCAGGGACTCGCTCTATCGCGTCTTTCAAAGTGGAAAGCAAGTTTTGCGATAAGGCTTTTGCCAAATATTCTTCCTCATTGGCTTCGGCCGCTTTGTCAGGTTGCTGCACCAGACCGATTGCACGGGTTTGATGGCCATGAGCCAAATAGTTGAGCGCAATGATTTTTTGTGCCCAAAGCTGAGGAACATCCGGATTGTCTTGCAGCAATACCGACAAAATCGATACGGCAACGGTCAAGCGTCCACCGTTCATACGCAAGTCCAACGACTGGTTGGGCGGCAAAGTGCTGAGCATTTCTGCCATGCGGAACCAAAACTCGCCACTGGCCTGCTCCGGCGCTTCTATTTTCAGCATGTCATAGTTGAATTCTTGCTCATCTTCTCTTACCAGCTTCGCCACGTCGGCAAGCAATTTTTGTTCTTCACGGCTCAAATGGCGGAAATCATTCATGTCTTTTCCTTTCAGACGGCCTTAAGCTTTAAACGCAACACGTACTCTGTCCAAATCTTCCTGCGTATCCACACCGGTAGCAGGCGCTTCTTGGGTGATTTCAACAGCAATCGGATAACCGTGCCACAGGACGCGCAACTGTTCCAACGATTCGATGGTTTCCAAAGGAGAAACTTCCATTTCCGAATAGCGTTGCAGGAAACCTGCACGATAGGCATAAATGCCGATATGGCGCAAAACGGCTGTTTCGGAAGGCAATTCGCGTTTTTCGGCACGCATCACATCGCGCGGATAAGGAATCGGGGCGCGGCTGAAATAGATGGCGTTGCGGTTTTTGTCGAGGATGACTTTGACGACGTTAGGATTTATAAACTCGTCAAAATCGTGCAATTCGTGGGCGGCGGTCGCCATTTGCACATTGTTTTCAACCAAAACTTCGGCTGTACGGTTGATAAGTTCGGGATCGATTAAAGGCTCGTCGCCTTGTACGTTCACAACAATCAGATGCTGCGGCAGTTTCAGCGTATTGGCCGCTTCGGCAAGGCGCGTTGTACCGCTTTCATGTTGATTGGAAGTCATGACCACTTCGACGCTATGCGCCTGACAGGCCGTCTGAATATCAG
>NZ_JBQCWZ010000436.1:0-1168 GCF_051956895.1 Neisseria sp. P0021.S006 | reverse complement strand
GTTCCTAGCCGCAACCATCATTTGGGGAGTCCCTCTTTTTATGGCATAATGGACTACTTGACGGATTGTTCCGCCCCCATTTTTTTCAAACCGCAGAATCAAAATCATACTGCGGTTTGTCCATTTCAGAATCAGATTTTTCAGACGGCCTCATCATTCCAAAGGCCGTCTGAACAGAAAGCCACCATCATGAATCCTTTCTCTTCACTCGGTTTAGGCAGCGAATTGGTCTCCGCCCTGACCGATCAGGGTTATGAAAACCCGACGCCTATTCAAGCCGCAGCGATTCCTAAAGCCTTGGCAGGACACGATCTTTTGGCTGCAGCACAAACCGGCACAGGTAAAACCGCCGCCTTTATGCTGCCCAGCCTCGAACGCCTGAAACGCTACGCCACATCCAGCACCTCCCCTGCCATGCATCCTGTCCGCATGTTGGTATTGACCCCAACCCGCGAACTGGCCGATCAAATCGATCAAAACGTGCAGGCATACATTAAAAATCTTCCTTTGCGCCACACCGTCCTCTTCGGCGGTGTCAATATGGACAAACAAACTGCCGACTTGCGCGCCGGTTGTGAAATCGTTGTTGCCACAGTTGGCCGACTGCTTGACCACGTCAAGCAAAAAAACATCAATTTAAACAAAGTCGAAATCGTCGTACTCGACGAAGCCGACCGTATGCTTGATATGGGTTTCATCGACGATATCCGCAAAATCATGCAGATGTTGCCCAAACAGCGACAAACCCTGCTTTTCTCCGCCACTTTCTCACCGCCTATCCGTAAGCTTGCGCAAGATTTTATGCACACGCCTGAAATGGTTGAAGTGGCTGCGCAAAACACCACCAACGCCAATGTCGAGCAACACATCATTGCCGTTGATACACTCAAAAAACGCAACCTGCTCGAACGTCTGATTGTTGATTTGCATATGAATCAAGTCATTGTATTCTGCAAAACCAAACAAAGCGTCGATCAAGTTACCCGCGACCTCGTCCGTCGCAACATTGCCGCGCAATCCATCCACGGCGACAAATCCCAACAAAGCCGACTGGAAACCCTCAACGCCTTTAAAGAAGGTTCATTACGCGTTTTGGTTGCCACTGACGTTGCCGCACGCGGCCTGGATATTGCCGAGTTGCCTTTCGTCATCAACTACGAGCTGCCAA
>NZ_JBQCWZ010000435.1:0-1171 GCF_051956895.1 Neisseria sp. P0021.S006 | reverse complement strand
GCTTTACATCGACCGCCACCTGGTTCACGAAGTAACCAGCCCGCAAGCATTTGAAGGCTTGAAAATGGCCGGCCGCAAACTCTGGCGTATCGACAGCGTAGTCTCCACAGCCGACCACAACACCCCGACCGGCGACTGGCACAAAGGTATTCAAGACCCGATTTCCAAACTGCAAGTCGATACTTTGGACAAAAACATTAAAGAGTTTGGCGCACTCGCCTACTTCCCGTTTATGGATAAAGGCCAAGGCATTGTGCACGTTATGGGCCCGGAACAAGGAGCCACCCTGCCCGGCATGACCGTCGTCTGCGGCGACTCACACACTTCTACCCACGGCGCATTCGGCGCATTGGCGCACGGTATCGGCACTTCCGAAGTCGAACACACCATGGCGACCCAGTGCATTACCGCAAAAAAATCCAAATCCATGCTGATTTCCGTTGAAGGCTGTCTGAAACCCGGTGTTACCGCCAAAGACGTAGCACTTTATATCATCGGTCAAATCGGTACGGCCGGTGGTACAGGCTACGCCATTGAGTTTGGCGGCGAAGCCATCCGCAGCCTTTCTATGGAAGGCCGCATGACCTTGTGTAATATGGCGATTGAAGCCGGTGCGCGCTCAGGTATGGTTGCCGTCGACCAAACCACCATCGACTATGTAAAAGGCAAACCTTTCGCACCTAAAGGCGAAGCGTGGGACAAAGCCCTCGAGTACTGGCGCACGCTGGTGTCTGACGAAGGCGCCGTATTCGATAAAGAATACCACTTCAAAGCTGAAGACATCGAGCCTCAAGTAACTTGGGGCACATCGCCTGAAATGGTTTTGGACATCAGCAGTAAAGTGCCTAATCCCGCCGAAGAAACCGATCCGGTCAAACGCAGCGGCATGGAACGCGCCCTTGAATACATGGGCTTAGAAGCCGGTACGCCATTAAACGAAATCCCTGTCGATATCGTCTTTATCGGTTCTTGCACCAACAGCCGTATTGAAGACTTACGCGAAGCCGCCGCTATCGCCAAAGGCCGCAAAAAAGCGGACAATGTGCAACGCGTATTGATTGTCCCCGGCTCCGGTTTGGTTAAAGAGCAGGCAGAAAAAGAAGGCTTGCACGAAGTATTTATCGAAGCCGGTTTTGAATGGCGCGAGCCGGGCTGCTCTATGTGCCTTGCC
>NZ_JBQCWZ010000434.1:0-1177 GCF_051956895.1 Neisseria sp. P0021.S006 | reverse complement strand
AACAGCCATCACTGCGCCGTCGCCGTAGCCCAACAATACATAGTTGGCAATCCACACTTCCAGCTTGTCGCCGTTGAGCGGGTTGACGACGTAGCGGCCGGTCGGCACGCCTTTTTTCTACATCGTCGCCATATCGGCTTCGGCAACCGAGCCGGCTTTGCATTCGGCGATAAATTCTTGCAATTCAGGTTTGTCGGCTGCGGCGGCGGTTGCCAGCGGATGCTCGGCGGCAACGGCAACATAAGTCGCGCCCATCAGCGTGTCAGGACGGGTAGTATAAACTTGCAGGAATTTCGCGTAATCGCCTTCCAAGCCTTGTTTGCTGTCGTCTGAAACGGCGAAGCGCACGGTCATGCCGCGAGATTTGCCGATCCAGTTGCGCTGCATGGTTTTGACTTGTTCAGGCCAGTGTTCCAGCTTGTCCAAATCATTGAGCAGCTCTTCGGCGTAATCCGTGATTTTGAAGTAATACATTGGGATTTCGCGTTTTTCGATCAACGCGCCGGAGCGCCAACCGCGTCCGTCGATGACTTGCTCGTTGGCAAGGACGGTTTGGTCGACCGGATCCCAGTTCACCGTGCCGTTTTTGCGATAGACGATGCCTTTTTCAAACAGCTTGGTAAACAGCCATTGTTCCCAGCGGTAGTATTCGGGTTTGCAGGTGGCGACTTCGCGTTCCCAGTCAATCGCAAAACCCAGGCTTTTAAGCTGGGTTTTCATGTATTCGATGTTGTCGTAAGTCCATGCGGCAGGGGCGACGTTGTTTTTCATCGCCGCATTTTCCGCAGGCATACCGAACGCGTCCCAACCCATAGGCTGCATGACGTTGAAGCCGTTTAAGAGTTTGAAGCGGCTCAATACGTCGCCGATGGTGTAGTTGCGTACATGCCCCATGTGCAGCTTGCCGCTGGGGTAGGGGAACATGGACAGGCAGTAGTATTTGGGTTTGGAAGCGTCTTCGGAGACGTTGAAAATACGCTCGTCGTCCCATTTTTTCTGCGCCGCAGGCTCGATGGCGGCGGGTTGGTAATGTTCTTGCATGGTCATTCTGTTTTTCGCTTGAAAACGTTGGAAAAAATAAAGATGGGATTATAGCAGGTTGTCGGGCCTGTCGGTTTGACAAAGGCCGTCTGAATGTTTGGATGTCGGAAAAGCACAATTTCAGACGGCCTTGAAA
>NZ_JBQCWZ010000433.1:0-1179 GCF_051956895.1 Neisseria sp. P0021.S006 | reverse complement strand
ATTACAGAAGAAACCACACCCGCACCTACGGTACGACCACCTTCGCGAATCGCAAAGCGCAGACCTTCTTCCATAGCGATAGGCGCAATCAGTTCTACAGTAATGGTTACGTTCTCACCTGGCATTACCATTTCTACACCTTCTTCCAAAGTAACTGCACCAGTTACGTCAGTAGTACGGAAGTAGAATTGTGGACGGTAGTTAGCGAAGAATGGAGTGTGACGACCACCCTCTTCTTTGCTCAGTACGTATACTTCTGCTTTGAATTTGGTGTGAGGAGTGATAGTACCTGGTTTAGCCAATACTTGACCACGCTCTACATCTTCACGTTTAGTACCACGCAGCAATACGCCTACGTTGTCACCTGCTTGACCTTCGTCCAGCAGTTTGCGGAACATTTCAACACCGGTACAAGTGGTTTTTTGAGTTTCTTTCAGACCTACGATTTCGATCTCGTCACCAACGTGGATGATACCGCGCTCTACACGACCGGTTACTACTGTACCACGACCGGAGATAGAGAATACGTCTTCGATAGGCAACAAGAAAGGTTTGTCCACAGCACGCTCAGGTGTTGGGATGTAGCTGTCCAGAGCAGCAGCCAATTCGAAGATTTTTTCTTCGTAACCAGCGTCACCTTCCAAGGCTTTCAGTGCAGAACCTTGTACGATTGGGCAGTCATCACCTGGGAAGTCGTAGCTTGACAACAAGTCACGGATTTCCATTTCAACCAGTTCCAACAACTCGGCATCGTCAACCATGTCGCATTTGTTCATGAATACGATGATGTAAGGTACACCTACTTGGCGGGCCAACAGGATGTGTTCGCGAGTTTGTGGCATAGGACCGTCAGCTGCGGAACATACCAAGATCGCGCCGTCCATTTGGGCAGCACCGGTAATCATGTTTTTAACGTAGTCGGCGTGGCCTGGGCAGTCTACGTGTGCGTAGTGACGGGTTTCAGTTTCGTATTCTACGTGTGAGGTATTAATGGTAATACCGCGGGCTTTTTCTTCAGGAGCGTTGTCGATTTGGTCGTAAGCTTTTGCAGCACCACCAAATTTTTTAGCCAAAATAGTAGTCAAAGCAGCAGTCAGAGTGGTTTTACCATGGTCAACGTGACCGATGGTGCCAACGTTTACGTGCGGTTTGCTACGTTCAAATTTTTCCTTAGCCATG
>NZ_JBQCWZ010000432.1:0-1182 GCF_051956895.1 Neisseria sp. P0021.S006 | reverse complement strand
CCACGAAATCGGCGTGCAATACGGCGATGTCAAACCCGTCGACACCGTATTCATCGCAGGCGCAGGCCCTGTCGGCATGTCCGCCCTGTTGACCACCCAACTGTACAGCCCCGCAGCCATCATCGTTTGCGATATGGACGAAAACCGTTTGAAACTGGCGAAAGAGTTGGGTGCGACCCATACCATTAACCCTGCTTCCGGCGATGTAAGTAAGCAAGTTGCCGCTATCGTCGGCGAAGACGGCGTAGATTGTGCCATCGAAGCGGTCGGTATCCCTGCGACTTGGAATATGTGCCAAGACATCGTGAAACCCGGCGGCCATATCGCTGTGGTTGGTGTACATGGCCAATCCGTTGATTTCAAACTGGAAAAACTGTGGATTAAAAACCTTGCCATTACTACCGGCCTGGTTAACGCCAATACCACCGAAATGCTGATGAAAGCCATTTCCAGCAGCTCAGTGGATTACACCAAAATGATGACCCACCATTTCAAATTTAGCGAATTGGAAAAAGCTTACGATGTATTCAAACACGCTGCTGAAAACCAAGCCATGAAAGTGGTTTTGGAAGCGGATTGATTTGAAAATCGCTTAATATGCCGTTAATTAAAGGCCGTCTGAACATTCAGACGGCCTTTTTGTATGGTTTTATTTTTTCTTCAACCAAACGCCGCTTTCGATATGGTGGGTAAATGGGAATTGGTCGAATAGGGCGGCGCGTTCGATGGTATGAGTTTGACAGAGCGTGTCGAGGTTGGTGCGCAGGGTCTCAGGATTGCAGGAAATATAGAGGACGTTGTCGAATCGGGCAACCAATTTGAGCGTCTCATCATCAACACCAGCGCGTGGAGGATCAACGAAAATGGTTGAAAAATCATAGTTTTTCAAGTCGATGCCTTGTTCTTGCAGGCGGCGGAATTCACGGTTTTGCGTGTAGGCCTCGGTAAATTCTTCCGCAGACAGACGAGCGATTTTGAGATTGGTAATTTGGTTGGCTTCAATATTCCATTGGGCGGCATTGACGGAGGTTTTGGAAACTTCGGTTGCCAATACTTGATTGAAATGTTGCGAAAGCGGCAGGGTGAAATTGCCGTTGCCGCAGTATAACTCAAGCATGTCTTTGCCTAAGTTTTGCGCAGCATCACACGCCCAAGTCAGCATTTTTTTGCATACTTGGGCAT
>NZ_JBQCWZ010000431.1:0-1191 GCF_051956895.1 Neisseria sp. P0021.S006 | reverse complement strand
CGCACGCGCACGCTGCCCTTACCGGTTTCGTAAATCCGGCGCAATTCGTCCGCCGGCGTGATGATTTGACCGCCGCCGGCAAAGTCGGGCGCTGGGATGTACTGCATCAGGTCGGCGGTTTCCAGCGTCGGTTTCTTCAACAGCGCAATCGCCGCCTGCGTGACTTCGTTCAAATTGTGTGATGGGATTTCGGTCGCCATGCCCACCGCGATGCCCGATGCGCCGTTGAGCAAGACCATAGGCAGACGGGCTGGCAGATGTACAGGTTCGTCAAACGCGCCGTCGTAGTTCGGTACAAAATCCACCGTACCCTGATTGATTTCGGACAACAGCAATTCCGCAATCGGCGTCAGCCGTGCTTCGGTATAACGCATCGCCGCCGCTCCGTCGCCGTCGCGTGAGCCGAAGTTGCCGATGCCGTCGATTAAGGGATAGCGCAAGGTAAAATCCTGCGCCATGCGAACCATCGCTTCATAGGCAGAACTGTCGCCGTGCGGGTGATATTTACCCAAAATCTCGCCGACCACGCGCGCGGATTTCACCGGCTTCGCCCCCGCCGTCAAACCCATATCGCGCATGGCAAACAAAATACGTCGTTGTACAGGCTTTTGGCCGTCTGAAACTTCAGGCAGCGCGCGACCTTTAACCACGCTCATGGCGTATTCGAGATAGGCGCGTTCGGCGTATTGACCTAACAGCAGGTAGTCTTCGCCGATAGGAGATGGGCTTGGAGCGGAAATGTGTTCTGTCATCAGGATGGTAAAACGAAATAAATTAAAGAAGGATATTGTAAAGCAAAATCGGTAGTCATAGCCAATTTGAGTGATGAACGGTAGTGCAGCGACAATAAGGCTTACCGAATCAGGTCAGCAAATGGAATCCGTTTCGACAAAAAAGGCCGTCTGAAACCATTTCATGTTTCAGACGGCCTTTTCATTTTGGTTTTAAATCAAAACTTCGTTATTCTGCAGTAGCCGGTTTGGCCGCAGTTTTAATGGTTAAGGTCAACGCGGCGGCAATAGCGAGGAAAACACCGGCAAACGTCATCGCGTTGGCAGGATTTGAACCCAAGAAGGTTTTGTACACCCAGCCGAAAGATACGGTTTCAATCAGCATTGGAATCACAATCATCATGTTCACAATACCCATGTACACGCCATAACGTTTTTTCGGAATAGAACCGACCACAAT
>NZ_JBQCWZ010000430.1:0-1194 GCF_051956895.1 Neisseria sp. P0021.S006 | reverse complement strand
ACGATACCTTGGGCAAAAATCCCGAAGGCCGCAAAGTCAAAGGCGTGATTCACTGGGTTTCCGCTGAACACGCCGCCGAAATCAAAGTCCGCCTCTACGACCGCCTCTTTACCGTCGAGCGTCCCGATGCCGTGCGCGGCGAAGACGGCAACTACCTGCCGTTTACCGATTTCCTCAACCCTGAATCCATCAAGGAAATCACCGCCTACGCCGAGCCTGTCGCAAAAGATTTGCCGGCGGAGAGCCGTTGGCAGTTCGAGCGCATCGGCTATTTCGTCACCGACCGCAAAGACCACAGCAAAGACACGCCGGTGTTCAACCGCACGGTAACGCTGAAAGATTCTTGGCAGCCTAAGTAATCTGTTTGCAGTCGCTATATTGAAGGCCGTCTGAAAACGTGAAATCCGGTTTTCAGACGGCCTTTGTCGATAAAAGGGATGAGATGGAACGTTATTCTGTACATTTGAAACTGCTGGGAATGGCGGTGTTGTGGGGTGCGTCTTGGCCGATGGGGCGGATGCTGGGGCAGTCGCTGCCGCCGCTGACGGGCGGGGCGGTTCGGTTTGTCTTGGCTTCGGTTTTGTTGTTGGGCTGGTTGTTTGCGCGCAGTAGGTTCGCGACTTTGGCGGCTTTGTCGGCGCGGCAATGGCTGGGTTTGACGGCAGCCGCTTCCGTCGGCGTGTGCGGCTATGCGGTGTTTTTTATGCTGGGTTTGCAGACTATGCCGGCAGGCAAGGCGGCGGTGGTCGTGGCGGTGAATCCTGTGTTGACGCTGCTGTTGGCAACTTGGTTTTTCGGCGAGCGTCTAAACGCGAAGATTTTGGCGGGTATGCTGCTGGCGGTCGGCGGTGCCATTATGGTGGTAACGCAAGGGCAGCCGTTGACGGTATTGTCGGGCGGCATCAAGGCGGGGGAGTGGCTGATTTTCGGCTGCGTGGTCTGTTGGGCGGCTTATACCTTAATCGGTCGCGCGGTTTTGCGCGGGATAGATGCGCTGACGGTAACGACGGCAACGTCGTTCATTGGTGCGTTGATGTTGTCGGTGGTGGCGTTGTGGACGGACGGAATACCGTTTGAGGCGATAGCGGCAATGGATGGGCGCGGTTGGACGGCCTTGGCGTGGCTGGTCATCGGTGCGACGGTATTGGCCTATGCGTGGTATTTCGAAGGCGTAAAGACTTTGGGTGCAGGCAG
>NZ_JBQCWZ010000429.1:0-1196 GCF_051956895.1 Neisseria sp. P0021.S006 | reverse complement strand
CATTTCAAACGTGTCTGACCATTATGTGAACGGACATAAAAGCGGCTGATGACCGGCTCGCCATGACTGGCACAATTGGTATTCGGGCAGCGGAATACTTCTGAAATTTCGTCCGGCAATGACAAATGCTGTTTGTCGATCACTTTAAACTGATCGATTTTGTTTACTACTGCTTCAGGGGCAAATAAAGCCAAACGGTTGGCCGCATTGGCATCCAACCATACGCCGCTGACTTTGATAATGTCTTTGCTTCCCTGCGTTTTGCTGGGCAAATTAAAGCCGACTGTAACCGCGCTGCCATAATGCAGCAGCTTAAACTGTCTTAAAATGGCCAAGCCTTTACCGGCAGGAATATGATCAATTACCGTACCTTGTTCAATCGCTTCAACGCTGAGTTTTGAGTTTTCCATCTCTCGCTCCTTAAACTTCTTCGTTCAATACCAAAGACAAAATCGCCATCCGTGCATACACGCCATTGGTTGCCTGTTCAAAATAATAGGCATGAGGTGTTTTATCCACGTCCGGATGAATTTCATCTACCCTCGGTAAAGGATGCAAGACGCGCAAATTGGGTTTAGCATTCGCCAACATTTGCGCATCAAGATTGAATTTACCCTGAATTTTGGCAAATTCCTGCTCATCAAAACGTTCGCGCTGAACGCGGGTCATGTACAAAATATCCGCCCATTCGACCGCTTCTTCCAATCCGGGCAAAATTTGATAAGGGCACCCGGCTTCTTCCAGCTCTTCAGTGATATAGTCCGGCATTGCCAAGCTGGGAGGGGAAACAAACGCAAATTCACAACCCCAACGCTTCAGCGCCTGACACAATGAATGTACCGTACGGCCATATTTCAAATCGCCGGCCATCGCAATCTTCAAATTGCTCAAACTGCCCTGTGTTTCATAAATCGTGACCAAATCCAAAAGCGTCTGACTCGGATGTTGGTTGGTACCATCGCCGGCATTAATCACGGGCACGCTCGAAAATTCGGCCGCCACACGGGCCGCACCGTCTTTCGGGTGTCGCTGAATAATCGCATCCGTATAGCTGGAAATAATCCTCGCAGTATCTGCGAGCGTTTCACCCTTTTTCGCGCTGGTATTTGCACCATCGGAAAAACCGATAACTTTCCCACCCAAACGCTGTACCGCCGTTTCAAAAGACAAACGAGTACGGGTGGACGGTTCAAAAA
>NZ_JBQCWZ010000428.1:0-1196 GCF_051956895.1 Neisseria sp. P0021.S006 | reverse complement strand
GTTCTTGTGCGGAAACAGACAGCAAACCGTCGGCGTCAACTTGGAAGGTCACGCGGATACGCGCTGCGCCTGCGGCCATCGGCGGAATGCCGCGCAGGGTGAATTTGGCAAGGCTGCGGCAGTCGGAAACGAGTTCGCGCTCGCCTTGTACGACGTGTATCGTCATAGCGGTTTGACCGTCTTTGAAAGTGGTAAAGTCCTGCGCACGCGCGGTAGGAATGGTAGAGTTGCGAGGAATGATTTTCTCGGCAAGGCCGCCGTATGTTTCCAAACCGAGTGACAAAGGTGTAACGTCAAGCAGCAGCCATTCGCCGTCGGTTTTGTTACCGGCAAGGACGTTTGCCTGTATGGCGGCACCGAGTGCGACCACTTCGTCAGGATTGAGGTTGTTCAGCGGGGTTTGTCCGAAGAATGTGGCAACTGCTTGTTGAACATGCAACATGCGGGTAGAGCCGCCAACCATAATCACGCCTTTGACATCTGCCTTGGTTACGCCTGCGTCTTTCAAAGCCTGTTTGACGGGCTCGATGGTTTTTTGTACCAGATTTTGGGTCAGATTGTGAAACTCTTGGCGGGTAATGACGGTATGAACTTTATGGCCGTCTGAAAGTGTGGTTTCGATGACGGCTTCGGTTTGAGTGGTCAGTTTTTCTTTGGCGGTACGGACAAGGGAAAGCAGAAGTTGGCTGTCTTGTTCGTTGAGTTTGGAAAGGTCGTTTTGTTCGAGCAGGTAGCAGAACAAACGATGGTCGAAGTCATCGCCGCCCAATGCGCTGTTGCCGCCGGTGGCTTTAACTTCAAACAATCCTTTGGTCAGTTGCAATACTGATACGTCGAATGTACCACCGCCCAGGTCGTAAACGACAAACGTGCCTTCTGAAGCGTTGTCCAGTCCGTAGGCGATTGCGGCGGCGGTCGGCTCGTTGAGGAGGCGCAATACATTCAAGCCTGCCAAGCGTGCGGCATCTTTGGTGGCTTGACGTTGGGCATCGTCGAAATAGGCAGGTACGGTAATGACGGCACCGACCAAATCGCCGCCTAATGTTTCTTCGGCACGCGATTTAAGGGCTTTGAGGATTTCAGCCGATACTTCGATAGGCGTTTTTGCACCTTGACGGGTGTTTAACTCGACCACGCGCTCATTGGGTGTAAATCGATAGGGCAGGTATTGCGCCTCTTGTGCGAGGTCGGTAAGG
>NZ_JBQCWZ010000427.1:0-1204 GCF_051956895.1 Neisseria sp. P0021.S006 | reverse complement strand
GCGCTAAATTGTCAACATTGTTAATGAGTGTATTACGCGAATATGGGGAAGGTCGCCCCATTGAAGACAGAGAGGCAGGCCGTCTGAAAATTCGGTACAATACACACGAAATTCCCACAACACATACACTAAGGAAACACATGAAAGCCTATCACGACCTTATGCGCCATGTTCTCGACAATGGCATCGACAAATCCGACCGTACCGGCACCGGCACGCGTTCCGTGTTCGGTTACCAAATGCGTTTTGATTTGAGTGAAGGCTTTCCGCTGTTAACCACCAAAAAACTGCATCTGCGCTCGATTATTCATGAGCTACTTTGGTTTCTCAAAGGCGATACCAACATCAAATACCTGAAAGAGAACAACGTTTCCATTTGGGACGAATGGGCGGACGAAAACGGCGATTTAGGCCCGGTTTACGGCTACCAATGGCGCAGTTGGCCTGCACCCGACGGCCGCCATATCGACCAAATTGCCAACGTGGTGGAACAAATCAAGAAAAATCCCGACTCGCGCCGCCTGATTGTGTCCGCATGGAATCCGGCTTTGGTCGATGAAATGGCCTTGCCGCCTTGCCACGCGCTGTTTCAGTTTTACGTTGCCAACGGCAAACTGTCTTGCCAGCTTTACCAACGCAGCGCCGATATTTTCCTTGGCGTACCGTTCAACATCGCCAGCTACGCATTGTTGACCATGATGATGGCCCAAGTATGCGGACTGGAAGCAGGTGAGTTTATCCATACGTTTGGCGATGCGCATTTGTACAGTAACCATATCGAGCAGGCCCAGCTACAATTAAGCCGCGATTTCCGAAACCTGCCGACCATGAAAATCAACCCTGAAGTCAAAGACTTGTTTGAATTTAAATTTGAAGACTTTGAATTGGAAGGCTACGATCCGCATCCGCATATCAAAGCAGCCGTATCGGTGTAATCTAAGTTGAAAATAAAAAGGCCGTCTGAAACTTCAGACGGCCTTTTGTTTAGGCAGGGTTATTGACGTTTCGCGCCATAGCCACCGATTAAGTGTTCGGTTGCATCTTTGTTTTTCAAGCCGTAAGTGCCGCCAATTTCTGCAGCATTGGGGCCGTAGAATTTGCCGTTCAGGTTGCCGCTTAACTTGTCATCGGCCGTGCTGACTTTACCGGAGAAGAGGTTGCCGTCTTTCCAGCTTGCCGTACCTTTGAAATCATAGTTGTTATC
>NZ_JBQCWZ010000426.1:0-1206 GCF_051956895.1 Neisseria sp. P0021.S006 | reverse complement strand
CTTTACAGCTACTAATCGTGAATATTTAGATCAAGACCGAAATTTAAAAACATTATTTAGTACCTATACCGATAAAAACAAAAACGAAATAAATAAATTCTTGCATAGTATTCAGATTGAAAACCGTAATGCCTCAATGGATTTTAAAAGAGGAATGGAACAAGGCTATAAAGATAGCAGTAACGATGCACATAATGATCCAAAGATAATTGGGAAAGGCATAATTTCCTTGCCGAGATACGTCTATGATTCGTCTGCCAGTGATGAAGTGGGCCCACTAGACGATCAACAAATGGAGACTAACCGTATAGCCCTGCTACGTTTACAAGGGAGAGATTTTGAAGCAGGTAGAATATATGAATACAACCATGCAACCCAACAACGGTTAATGTGGTATCAATTGCCAGTAATGGAGCTAGCAGGACGTATCCCTAGTAAATTGGCTAACAAATATAAACTGTACCGCGCAGGTAAGTTATCTGCTACACAACTGGCAGCAGAAATAAAAAAACAAGCACCAATTGTTCCAAATGGAAAAGCATTTGATTTTACCAGTGGAACATTGATACCTAATCAAACCGTTAAGCTCACACAGGCACAGAATCTGTCCAATGGAACAACCCTGCCGGCAGGGACAATTGCACGACTAACAGGCAAGGGAGTGGAGGCAACTTTGCCCAATGGTAAAAATGTTAGTTATGCAGGGGTGACTGAACAAAGGGCGTTGCCTGCACCTCGTAAGTCTGATGTAAGCAAAAATACTGATAATAATAAAGTAGTTGATAATGGTAGGAAATCTAATTTTAATAAAACGCCTGATGATACAGATAAAGTATCTAATAACGCGGATAAACCTGAAAAACCTAAACGCGATCTTAATGAAATCAAAAAGCAGTACGAAAATGAAATTTCTGATATTGAAGGAATTGCAAATTACACAGGCAGAGAGGCTGAAAGTCGAGGAGGCTTAAAAGGTGCACTTGAGGAATATGCAAGAACTGGTAAGGAAGTGGGTGTTAAACATCCGTCAAACCATATCCAAAAGACAGAAAATCTTTTAAAAAAAGCAAAAAAATTAGAAAGGAAAATTAAAAACTCAACATTAAGCGATAACGATAAGCAAGCGTTATTAAATAGAATAAATCAATTCCGACAAAACATTGAGCCAGCTTTGAATGATGCAATCAGGAGGAGAGATAGCAAGTG
>NZ_JBQCWZ010000425.1:0-1207 GCF_051956895.1 Neisseria sp. P0021.S006 | reverse complement strand
ATATAAACTCGTGCGCCGTGTTCTTCAAAAATCAGGTCATCCTCGGTCACTTCATCGACAAATTCAAGGTTGTATGCCATGCCTGAGCAGCCGCTGGTTTTGACACCCAAGCGCACGCCCAAGCCTTTGCCGCGTTTGGTCAAGTAGCCGTTGATGTGTTTGGCTGCGTTTTCTGTGATGGTAATCATGCTTTTTTCCTCATTTCGCAATCATTTTCTGTTTTGTCTGCTTTTTATTTCAGACGGCCTCTTGATTTTCAGGCCGTCTGAAAACGCTGTTTTGCCCACTCTATTGCGGTGGCAATGGTAGTTTTTGCCTGCGGACTGTTTTTCCAACAGGTCGAGCCGGTCAATTGTGCGCCCTGTTCCAAAATATCGTCTAAATCCGCAACCGCCAAAGTGGCAATATCATCCAATCCCATTTGCTGCAAACGCTGCAATATGGTTTTACCTATGCCTTTGACAGCAAGTAGGGATTGGACTTCTTTATCAGTAAAAGGCATATCGTCTTCTTTGATTTTGCAGGTATAACGACTAAATATAAGCTGTAGCTTATTGCCCTCTCCCTAACCCTCTCCCGTGGGGAGAGGGGATAGATTGGCAGGTAATCCCAAACTTGGTAGCAACTTCAAAACGATTAAGTTTCTGTACAGTTGGTTTTGTCTCACAAAAGAAGAGGGGGGAAACCATTAGATTTGCTTTTCTCGAAGATTCGCCGGGAATCTTGGGCACCTGCCGACAAGGGGGCGTTGAATCCGGTTATTTGTTTTCCTGACGTTTGCGATAGTCGGCAACGGCTGCTTTTACCGCATCTTCAGCCAAGATAGAGCAGTGGATTTTAACTGGAGGCAATTCCAACTCTTCGGCAATTTCGCTGTTTTTGATTGCCAGTGCATCGTCAAGGCTTTTGCCTTTAACCCACTCTGTGATCAGGCTGGAGGAAGCGATGGCGGAGCCACAACCGTAAGTTTTGAATTTTGCATCTTCGATAATACCCTCATCGTTTACTTTGATTTGCAGACGCATTACGTCGCCGCAGGCGGGTGCACCGACCATGCCGGTACCGACAGATTCGTCGTTTTTGTCGAAAGTACCAACGTTGCGGGGGTTTTCGTAGTGGTCGATTACTTTATCGCTGTATGCCATGATGTGGTTTCCTTTGTGTTTTTAGTGGTGTAAATGGTTTGTTTACGAATATTCAGACGGCC
>NZ_JBQCWZ010000424.1:0-1207 GCF_051956895.1 Neisseria sp. P0021.S006 | reverse complement strand
GCTGATGGATGCATGGATGCAACATATTTGGCAGCAGCCTTACGACAAAAACGGGGAAAAAGCTGCACAAGGCAAAATCCTCCCTGATCTGCTCGCTTCCCTGCTCGACCATCCTTATTTCAGCCGCCCTTATCCCAAAAGTACAGGCCGAGAGTTGTTTTCCCTAAGCTGGCTTCAAGGCCATCTGAAAGGTAATGAAAAGCCGGAAGATGTGATACGTACATTGGTCTTTTATACCGCACAAACCATTTTTGACGCGGCCAAACAAGCTGCTCCGGTGATTCATCATCTTTATATCTGCGGCGGCGGCATCCGCAATCCTGTTTTGATGCAAGACTTGGAAACCCTGTTTTCTCCCGACACCAAATTGCACAGTACAGCCAAGCTCCATCTTGACCCGCAATGGGTGGAAGCCGCCGCTTTTGCCTGGCTTGCAGCCTGTTGGTGCAATCAAGTCCCGAGCAATCCCCACCATGCAACCGGCGCACATTCACACCGAATTTTAGGCTCAGGACATTACGGCAACTAAAGTTAAATCAATAAAAAGGCCGTCTGAACATTTTCAGACGGCCTTTACTATATTAGCCTTTCCTTATTCTTCTTCCGGCAAACGATTGATTTTCACACGGGCAATCCGTTGTCCGTCCTTCTCAACCACTTCAAAACGCCAGCCATGATAATCGATGAAGTCGCCCACATCAGGAATACTTTGCAATTCTTCCATAATCAAGCCGGCAACAGTATGGAAGTCCGCATCTTCTTCTTGAGCAGGCAGATTTAACTGGGAAGCCAATTCCACATACTCCAATGCACCATCCACAGACAGCGTTTCATCCTGGCTGGCTGGAGCAGCTTCTTCTTCCTCACGCTCGAATTCCTCTGGGAACTCACCGGCAATGGTTTCCAACAAATCTTTCATGGTCACCATACCCAACACCGCGCCAAATTCATCCACCACCAACGCATAATCCGCGCTGCTTTGACGGAACAATTCAATCGCATTTAACGCCGTCGTACTGTCCGGCAAAATCAATGGCTGGCGCAAGGCCGTCTGAATATTGATTTCTCCCGATTCAAGCAGCTGGTTCAGCAAATCTTTTTTACTGATATAGCCCAAAGGCTCATCTACACCTGCCTTACCGACAACCAACAAACGGCTATACGGCGTATTTTTCAACTGCGCATTTTGTTCTTCCCGACTTTGGGA